>NZ_JBYKYF010000204.1:0-5656 GCF_057736855.1 Sporomusa sp. | reverse complement strand
TGTTGAGGCAGTTCCAGTTGTAGAACTGGTTACCCCAACATTTATTATAGAGCCGTTTTATATAATTGGTTGTATCTTATGTTACAATATTTGCTAACGTTAAAAACGGAAGATTAAAAGGCATGGCTAACTACAGTCTGTCCTTTTAACTTGTATAAATTTTAATTTTGTTTCTTGAAAAATGCAAAGTATATAAGTAAAAAATCCGCAAGCTTACAAACTTGCGGATTTACTGAATTTTCTGGTCGGAGCGACACGACTTGAACGTGCGGCCTCTACCACCCCAAGGTAGCGCTCTACCAAACTGAGCTACGCCCCGATATTATTGTACAGTATCTACTGTTTTTCAAGATGTTTAACTGACGGAATTTATTGTACCTAATTTCAGCAGATTTGTCAACAATAATATTTAAATAAACTTCTATTATGGAAACTAGTTTTTAAAAGTTTTTCAATACATTGATTAGGCGGGAAAATATATTGCTTAGACCTGATTTGAATAAATAAAAGTACTTAATATATGTTAAGTATTTTAATATAATTAACTAGAAGGGAGGAGGACGTGAAAGTAAATAACAGGGGAGAAGAATCCTTGGTTATTGTCGTTTCAGTACTTGTAATAATATAGTATTTAAAATCGAAAGATTACTCAAAGTATTGAAATGGTAAAGTGGAATCAAGAGCGGCCAAATAAAAGCCCACCATCGCACTTGCGAAACAAAACAGCGATGGTGAGCTAGTCCGAGAGGCGGCGGGTAAACCGTCTCACCCTGAGTATAGTATGCTACTTTCACAGACTGTTATGAATTGGTTAAAAAGGTACGGCGACATGTTTTTTATCGTAATGGCACTACTGTATGGATTAACCCGCAATCCTGCCAGCGAATGGAGCATTGTCGACACTTTATTAATTATAGCGTTACTATTTATAGCCCTACATCGTATATTGAGAATGTTTAAGAAATGAGCTATTACTTTGAAATACCAGAAGAATGAGAGATATTCATACATACTGCTGAGGTTTGCAGATACTGGAGAGCTTACGCCAGAATGTATTTAATCTTAGCAGTGGGATATTGCAAGCCTACTTTCAGTCGCGAAGGTAGGTTTTGCTGTTTTTAGCATAAATTTAGCATATTTCCATATTCTCCTTTATTTCAACACTAGCTTCTTGTATAATAAATGGTAATTTATCTGAAGGGAGAGAAAACAATGAAAAAGGTGTTAATCCTGTTTGTATTGAGTATTTTATTGATCATTTCTGGAATTAATGCTGATGCTGCACATGGCCCTCGTACGGTGCCGTTGTACCAATATTATAATCACATAAATGGTGATCATTATTACACCATCAATTACAATCAACTTAAAGATGGCAAGAAGGGTTATGTTTTCGAGGAAATTCTAGGTTATGTATATGATCAACGCAAACAAGGCACAGTGCCTTTATATAGGTATTACAATAAATCAACTGGTGATCACTTCTATACTACCGATTTTGATGAGTTAGGTGAAGGTAGAGGTGGTTATAGTTATGAAGGTATTGAATGTTTTGTTTTTGCTCGGAAACGTTCAGATACAGTGCCTTTATACAGATATTATAATAAATGGAATGGTGATCATTTTTATACCATTAATCAACTTGGAAAGGGTAACCGTGATTACATTTACGAAAAGATACAGTGTTTTATTTATAAACGATAATTACTGCTGCCTGCCGATTATTCTGGCGGGCGGTACTTTTATATTTAACAAGATTACGGCCCACTTTTAGATTAGATAGGGATGAATTTGTTATTTTTGTCATAAATGTTGCATAATTCCACATTATTCTTAATCTAGAAAATAAATTATTGTATAATAATGTTAATCTATCTGAGGGGGGATGATTTAAGTGATTAAAGCTTTAGGTCGTTTAGTACCTTGGGTTATTTCAATAATCACTGCTCGATTTAATCGCCCAAAAGTGAAAGAAGTAGTAAATATAAAATATCATATGAGTAATAAAGCAAGTTAATTTGCGTTCTACTTTTTGATGGAGAGAGCTTTGCCCACTCTCAGCCTAACGGTTGTGGGTGGTTTTTTTGTGTAAACATGCTTTGTATACGTTTCAAAAGCTTTAGCTTTTAAGTACTTTTGCCAAGATTAATTTTATACCGTGAGAAATCCGGTTTTTTGTAAGTAGTGTCTAAAATTAACAGATTAAATGGGTAGCACCAAAGTAAATATTTTTTGTTAACATGTTATGTGCTAAAATAGTAGTGTATCAGTTCATTGAAATCATGGAAATCTTGAGGAACTCATACATTAGAAACACGTTTATTAATAATGATGTAAAAGCATTCTCAATACTAATTTTTCAATTTTGTTCATGGAAATGCTCCCGAATATAGAGGAATAAGTATTACTTTTTGGCGCATTCAGAGTAATCAGTATAATTTCGAGATCTTAAATAGCATTTCAACTTATCAGTATTATAAGTTACTGCTTAGAGGGGATTACTCCACTAGAATATTTCGACCAAGTCCTTCTGATTCCGCATTGGCAGGACTATTTGGCTGAGAAAATACAAAAAAAGGAGAAGTAAAAAATGGAAGAATTAATCTATCCCAATATTTATTGCAATAAGATACCCTTACCGAATAACCCGCTGAAGGCTCTGAATAGTTATATTATTTTATCGGCAGACCGCAACTTAATTATTGACACAGGTTTCAATCGACCGGAATGTGAAGAAGCATTATTAAACAGCATCAAAAATTTGGGGCTTGATCTTGATAGGACGGATGTGGTTCTTACTCACCTTCATTCAGATCATACCGGTTTAGCGGGCCTGTTGCAACAGAGGGGGGCTCGCATTTATGCCGGTGCCAAGGAAAAACATGCTATCCGGAACATGTACAGCCAAAGCTCTTGGGACTGGATGAATGAAGTGATTGTTTTACATGGCCTTCATATTTATAATATTACGCTAGAAGATCATCCTGGGTACCGGTACCGTTCGCTACCTTTGACTGACTGTGAGGGGCTGGCAGAAGGAGATCAACTGCAATACGGGGATTACACTTTTACCGTCATTGATATTCCTGGACATACTCCCGGTCATATTGGTTTATATGAAAAAAAACATCGCCTCTTTTTTTGCGGTGACCATATTCTGGGATCGATTACTCCGAATATTACTTTCTGGAATTTTAAGCAGGATTCTCTTGCGCAGTATTTAATGAGTCTAAAAAAAGTGAAGAATTTGGATATTGATTGGCTGTTCACAGCCCACCGCGAGATTGTTCGAGACACACAAAGCCGCATTGACCAGCTTGTAGACCATCATAAAAGGCGGCTAGCAGAAATTCTTGATATTTTAGCAGATGGTCCTAAAAATGCTTGTGAAGTGGCTGCACGCATGCATTGGGAAATTAGAGCCAAGAGTTGGGAAGACTTCCCCAAAGCGCAGAAGTGGTTTGCTACCGGGGAAGCAGCAGCACATCTGGAGTATCTTTATAATTCGGGCAAAGCTAACCGGAATACAGTTGCAGGCACGATGTATTATGGTTAAATGGTTCTGTTATCAAAAAAACTAGATAAGGGGCTGTCGCGTTAAGACAGTCCCCAAATAGAAAAAACTGCAACCAGTTACTTTTGGCTGCAGTTTTTTGTTGTGACAAATTGTAAAATTAATGCGACAGATTATCAAATGGCAATTCAAAAGCGACAGACCAAACCAGCTGATGCTGTCTTAGTTACGGCAATTCATATTGAAAAGAAAAATCAAATATTAGCAGGGGTAACGTCAATAAATAATCATACTTGTTTTTCTGTCGCATATCAGCATGAAAAGATTCAATTGTAATGTATCGTGTCAAATCATGGTGAATAATGCCGTAAAAATTTTATAAACCGAGGACATACTTGTTCAATTTGAATACTTTTCTGTCATCTTTTTTTTATAAGCTTGAAATACTTGAAAAGATGTCATACAATCTATTGGTCAAAATATCCAACTGGAGAAAGAAAATGGCAGTTGAATGTAGATGTGCGATTTACGAGCAAATTAGGGATGACCAAATCAAGTATTTTACCGTTCTAAACCTGCATTCGCAAGAAAATGAGATATTTCATACCAGTTTTGTCACAGATACATTAGATGAAGCCATCATACTATTACAAAAAAATATTTTGAGTATAAAAATAATAGAAAAAACTAGGGGTTTGATAACCTTGGTTGCTACGAAACAAAGCCTAGAAGATTATAGGTAAACAATTCTGATGCTTTATGATAACCTTACCTTTAGATTTCAGTATATCATTAAATCGTTCTTTAACACGTTTATAAAAGCTTTTCAGAAGCGGAATATCATGATTAGTCCAGCTAGAACCACTTGTACATCTAGCTTAATTAATTATAATCTAAATTGTTTTGGGGAGGTAGGTGTAGGATATCTACCTCCCCAAACAGTTACCACCTGTATTTTTTTATAAAAATTCCGAATGCAGTTTCCAGCATTTCTGCAATATACTGCCAAAGATCAGGTAGTGTTGTGAGTGGTTCATATTCTTCTTTAGATAACATATTTTTTTGTTTAGACATACACCTGACATTATGTTATAATATAATATACAAAATACACAGGCATCAGAAATCCCACAATGATTGGGTTTTGGGGCATCTAGGGGTATAGCTCAATTGGTAGAGTAGCGGTCTCCAAAACCGTTGGTTGTGGGTTCAAGTCCTACTGCCCCTGCCAAAAGTATATCGGGGCGTGGCTCAGTTTGGTAGAGTACCTGGCTTGGGACCAGGGGGTCGCAGGTTCGAATCCTGCCGCTCCGACCAAAAACATGAAAGATCAGGTAACTGGTCTTTTTTACTAACGAAAATTAGTTGACATAACTAACGAAGTCTGATATAGTAATAGATCCGAAAAGCAATGGCGACATAGCCAAGTGGTAAGGCAAAGGTCCGCAAGACCTTGATCCCCTAGTTCGAATCTGGGTGTCGCCTCCAATACATAGCCTGGGATGGATGTTATCTTAGATATGTCCAACCTACTGAAAAAACTAGGGAATTTGATGGTATGTAGCTGTCGAGCCACCACTGAGTGGAAGGCAAAAGCATACCTTAGGATACCCACCTGCTGAGTGCAGGTTTGGACATACAAAGAGACGACATTTTGGGCTTAAAAAAAGATACCAATAAATAACAGTTGACATGAAATAAAAAACATGATAATCTATAAAAGCTGTTGCGAACGGCGGAAAAAAATAACACGAACAAAGATGTTGACATAACCGATGTTGTGTGTTAGAATATATAACCGTCGCAAGTGCAGCAAATTGCTCTCTGAAAACTAAACAGTGTAAGTAATGCATCATAAAGCCAGATGTGCGAGTGGTTAAAAACCACGTCAATCAATTGATAGCGGATGCGGAAGTAGCTCAGTGGTAGAGCATCGCCTTGCCAAGGCGAGGGTCGCGAGTTCGAATCTCGTTTTCCGCTCCATAAGCAGATACACGAAATCTATGATTTCGATGTAGTCGCTTAGTTAGATGGTTACATCTAACATCAATAGTTAATAGAGCCATCAAATGGCTTCATAAATAAACTTTTATGGAGAGTTTGATCCTGGCTCAGGACGAACGCTGGCGGCGTGCCTAACAC
>NZ_JBYKYF010000203.1:0-5688 GCF_057736855.1 Sporomusa sp. | reverse complement strand
TTGTATTTTAGCGGATATAAAAACAGGCGGGGGAATGGCATGGGAAATACACCTTCAAATGTTGTACTGGTAGTTTCACCTATTTTTGGCAAGAGTGCAATATTCAACTATTTGACAGGCAGCTATGTTGCTGTATCTAACTATCCGGGTACTACAGTTGACATAGCGACAGGTTATTTCCAATATGGAGGACGGCGATTTGAAGTTATTGATACACCGGGGATATATTCGCTAATTCCACTGACTGATGAGGAAAAGGTTACCAGGCTGTTGTTGAGCAGCCAGATGCCGGATATTGTAGTTCATGTAATTGATGCAAAAAATATACAGCGGATGTTAGCTATTACTCTTCAGCTCATGGATGCCGGTTTGCCAGTTATCCTTAATCTAAATGTTATGGATGAAGCCCGGGATATAGGCATGGTCATTGACCATCAGCTTTTGGAAAAAATGCTTGGAATTCCGGTAGTTACTACTTCGGCGGTGGAAAAGACCGGACTGGAGACGCTGAAAAAAGCTATCAGCAATTATCAGCAGACTACATTGACAGTGTTTAATTTACATGAAGAAGTGGAACAGGCAGTGGCTGCTATTAGCAGTAGACTAACACGGGCCTATGGCTTTAGTAAACGAATGACTGCCCTGTTGTTACTGCAGGGTGATTTTATGATGAACGAGATCGCCCAGTCAGAACCAGCCTGGAGGGAAATTGCTGATACCATTAACCGACTGGCAGAACAAAAACAATGTTCTCTTGAGACCATGATAGCGGGTATGAGACAGGATATTATCGGTAAGATTGTTGGCAGAGTAGTAAAGTACGCCAATTGTAAACATCGAATAACCAACAGACTGGCAGGATGGTTGGGTAAAATAACCAGACAGCCAGTGACCGGAATTCCTATCCTTTGCCTGGTACTTTATTTTGGTTTATATCAATTTGTCGGGAAGTTTGGGGCTGGTATTCTTGTCGATTATCTTAACAATAGTGTGTTTATTCCGCTGATTAATCCGATAGTTAAGCAGTTTGTCAGTCGTCTTGTTCCCTGGGGATGGGCGCAAGAATACCTGGTAGGGGATTATGGTATTTTTACTATGGGGTTTCGTTATGCACTTGCTATTATTCTGCCAATTGTCGGGACATTTTTCTTAACCTTTGCAATATTGGAAGATTCAGGGTATTTACCGAGATTGGCCATGTTGGTGGACTCCATCTTCCGATTTTTTGGCCTGAATGGCCGGGCTATTATTCCCCTGACATTGGGATTAGGCTGTGGAACGATGGCAGTCATGGTTACCCGCACTCTTGAAAGCAGCCGTGAACGATTACTGGCTACATTTTTACTAGCGTTGGCTGTGCCATGCTCTGCCCAACTAGGGGTAGTGTTGGCGCTATTATCGCATAACCCTGCCGCACTTACGATCTGGAGCATATTTATGTTAATTGTTTTTGCCAGTATTGGTTGGTTAAGTGCCCAAATTGTGCCGGGAAGTCGCAGTGCTTTTTACATGGAGCTACCACCACTTAGGCTGCCGCTGATGAGCAATGTTATTAAAAAAGCCCATACGCGGGTGGTATGGTACTTTATGGAGATATTACCTGTATTCATTATTACCAGTATGGTATTGTGTGCTGCTCATAGCAGCGGTATATTGGACACCCTGATTCATTGGGGTGAGCCGGTGATGCTATTTATCGGTTTGCCGCCGGCAACGGCTCAGGCATTTTTATTAGGTTTTTTTCGTCGCGATTATGGAGCTGCCGGGCTGTATGATTTAGCGGTTGACGCCAAATTGACAGATGCCCAGTTAGTAGTTGCCGCTATCGCGATAACCTTGTTTGTCCCCTGTATTGCGCAATTGGCCGTGATGGTTAAAGAACGCGGTTTATTGGTGGCCACCGTGATGGTGATGCTGATTATTAGCATTGCCTTTGTATCGGCGGCTTTGGTGTATCGTGCGCTTACTTTATTATCTATTCCCTTATAATAAAGAAGACGTTTTGCGGGTGCTAGAAATTAATTGCAAAATGGATCAGACAGTAAGGTGAGGGATGTTATGACAGAACAGTCTGTTACTACGCTGAAAGCAGGCGAAAAGGCCAAAATCGTAGCAATAATCGGGCAGGATGTCAGGACGTTGCGAAAACTAACTGTGTTTGGTTTGCTGCCTGGTGCAGAGATTGAAATTATTCAGACATCTCCGGTCTATGTTCTTAAAATTGGTAACACAGAATTGGCGTTGGATTATGAAGCGGCAGTTGGTCTTTCCGTTATTCGATGCCGGCAAGATAAAAAATAAGGATACAAGCAGCTAGTGCGTGCTTTTTGTCAAATACATTAGTATCAGTTTGTGATCAGTGAAGGATGCCGTAGTTAGAAAAAATAAAAACAGGGCTATTTGGCCCTGTTTCCAATTATCCATTTACGACTTTGTTTAAGTCATCGATCAGAGCAGCTACATCAATACCATGGGCAAGAGCGCCTTGTTCGATGTTTTCGAAGCGGGCAGCGGCGCAACCCAAGCAGCCCATGCCATAATTACGGAATACTTGAACAGTCTGAGGATATTGTTGGACAACTTCGACAATACTCATGTCTTTAGTGATAGTCATTGTAACAGCCTCCTAAATTAAATTATAAAACTGGAATTTGCTGGCAACATAAATAATTATATCATACTTGACTAATACTTGTCATGACTTTATTATGAATTTAGTATTGTATATAGATGATATAGTCGTTTAATTGCGAGAGTATTGTCTTGCTGCCATTGCCATTACACTAGGTACTACTAGTAGTATTGGCTTATCCATTTTTTTTATGTGTTTTTATCTGTTTTATACGTAAACTTATTGCTATAGGAGTTCCCATGGGGAAAATTGCATTTTCAATAGGATGGATTCACTTTAGCTGGTTTGGGCTTATTTTGGCAACTGCTATTATCATTGCGTGTGTTATAAGCTGGTATTACGTTCGCATATACAAGGAAAATCTGGATAATTTGCTGGATTTAATCTTATGTGGCATTCCTATTGGAATACTTTCTGCACGATTGTACTATGTTGTTGTAAACTGGCATGTATATATGGATAATCCAAGCGAAATTTTACAGATTTGGCATGGAGGTTTAGCCTTTCATGGTGCCCTTATCGGTATGGTTCTAACCATTTGGGTTTATTCTAAGATTAAAAAAATTTCGTTTTGGCGCTGGGCAGACATCGTTGTGCCAGGGCTTGTTTTGGCTCAAGCTATTGGGCAATGGGGAAACTTCATTAATCAGGATGCATTTGGGTATCCGACCGACGTTGCTTGGGGTATCTATATTGATTACATATATCGTCCACCGGGATATGAACAGTTTGATTTTTTTCACCCTATTTTTTTGTATGAATCTGGCTGGAGTTTATGTATATTTATCGTACTTATTACTGTAAATTGGCTGATGCTTAAAAAATCAGCTCCACTGGCATCGGGAAGCTTATTTTTGTTGTATTTGATGTTGTATTCGTTAGGACGCGTTGTTATCGAAGCATTTCGGCTTGACAGCGAAATGCTGGGTAACTGGCGTATTGCTCAAATTGTAAGTGTTTTAATCCTAATGTGGAGTGCAACACTGCTGGTTTGGCACCATAAAGATAAGAAACCTCCGGTGTAGTGGCTGAAACATAGGGGGAAGTGATGCTGTTGATTCGCTTTAGCCGGCGTCAAGGTTGTTTTATTGTTGTTGGCCTTATTTTTTTACTGATGTTAGCAACGTCTACAATGAGCACCAGGGCTGTGGTAGCCGGACACAATACCCATGGTGCAAGCACTGTACTTACTGATGTTCCTATTCTGAATTATCATAAAGTCGATACCCTGTATCATGCGTTATCAGTTTCTCCCGAAGATTTTGAGAAACAAATGGCTTATCTGTCACAAAACGGCTTTACTACGATTACGCCAGATGATTTAATGGATTATTTAAACCATAATAAGGAACTGCCGGAAAACCCCATTTTAATTACTTTTGATGATGGTTATCTGGATAACTTTACTAATGCGTATCCGATTATGAAAAAATACGGGTTTACAGCTACCATTTTCTTAGTTAGCAATTTGGTAGGCCACGATGAACGGTACATGACTTGGGATCAAGTGCGTCAGATGCAGCGTGACGGCTTTGTTTTTGGCTCACATACTGTATCACATGCTGCGCTTACTAATCTTTCGCGTGAGCAAATCATGGAAGAATTGATAAACTCGCGCCAGGAAATTGAGAAACAATTGGGGAGTAAGGTTAAATATTTTGCGTATCCTACCGGTGCATATAATTTGCAGGTGGCAGAACTGGTGAAACAAGCAGGCTATAAAGCCGCTTTTACTATCCGTTTCGGCCAGGCAGGTATTGAAAGCAATCCTTACGCATTGGAACGTATACCCATATTTGGTGGGCAGCAGACCTTTCGCAGCTTTTTTGTCAGACTTAATGCAGCACCAATATTGGAACGCTTTGGCCTGATACGAAATTAGTACAAATATATAGGACTTAAGTCTCCATTTAATGGATTTTTTTAGAATCTTGCAACCAGTTGGCAGGATTTTTTTTTTGGGTCCAGAATAGACTAAAAAGTGGTTTAAAGTGGTGTAAAGTGGTTAATTTTTTTCTTGTGGTGGTGATGGCAGCCGTGTTTATGGGTGAATATCTGCATACCCTTGATAATAAAGGACGGCTGATTTTTCCCGCAAAATTTCGTGAGGAGTTGGGAGAAACCTGTATTATCACCAAAGGATTAGATAATTGCTTATTCGTATATACCCAGGCAGAGTGGGCTATCCTAGAAGAAAAATTAAAGAAGCTGCCGCTGGCTAAGCCAGAAGCCAGAGCCTTTGTGCGATTTTTCTTTTCCGGAGCGGCTGAATTAGAATGTGATAAACAAGGCAGAGTGTTATTGCCGGCTAATTTGCGTGAATATGCCCAATTGAGCAAAGAGGTGGTTGTCATTGGCGTATCAACCCGGATTGAAATTTGGGATAAATCAACTTGGGAAGAATATAATCGCCGAATTACCCCTACTGTTACTGCGATTGCCGAGAATTTAGCAGATTTGGGTATTTAATATAACGGAAATGAGTGGTAAACGTGCAGGAAGTTGAATTTGAACATACCAGCGTATTATTGAAAGAAAGTGTCGAGGGTGTATTTTCCAATCCTCAAGGGATATATGTAGACTGTACGCTTGGCGGCGGGGGGCATTCGGCTTATTTAGCAGCGAAGTTGGCACCGACCGGCTGGTTGATCGGCATTGACCAGGATCCGGCAGCTATCGCGGCCAGCAAACAACGATTATCAGGGGCTGCTTGCCGGATAAGCATTATTCAGGATAATTTTCGTAATTTGGGTTCAGTGTTAGATCATTTAGCAGTAGATGCAGTTGATGGCATTTTATTTGACTTGGGGGTCTCATCACATCAATTAGATGTTGCTGAACGTGGATTTTCCTATATGCAGGATGCACCACTTGATATGCGTATGAATCCTAATGCTGATTTTTCGGCCTATGAGGTTGTTAACCATTATAGTGAGCAGGAGTTGGCAAAGATTATTGCCGATTACGGTGAGGAACGCTGGGCGAAGCGAATTGCAAAATTTATTGTTGAAGCGAGAAATGAAGGTAAGGTTGAAACAACAGGACAATTGGTAGAG
>NZ_JBYKYF010000202.1:0-5739 GCF_057736855.1 Sporomusa sp. | reverse complement strand
TCTAAGAGTTCTTCAAATCTTTCCCGATCTTCTGCCCTATCGATACCTTCCACACTGGTGCCGAAAATTTTGACACCGGCTCTTGCCAACGGTCCGGCCAGGTTAATAGCCGTTTGTCCGCCAAACTGGACAATGACGCCATCAGGTTTTTCTTTATCAATAATATTCAAGACATCTTCTGGGGTTAGCGGTTCGAAGTACAAACGATCAGAGGTATCGAAATCGGTTGATACTGTTTCCGGATTATTATTGACGATCACTGACTCTATGCCCATTTCCCTAAGGGCCCAGACAGAATGTACCGAACAGTAATCAAATTCAATTCCCTGACCGATACGGATAGGTCCGGAACCCAGTACCATGACTTTACGCTTATCAGTGGTTTTCACTTCATCTTCCTGAGCATAGCTCGAGTAGTAATATGGTGTAACAGCTTCAAACTCACCTGCACAAGTATCTACCATTTTATAACTGGGTAGAATGTTGGCCTCTTTCCGCATCGCCCGAATTTGGTATACTGTTTTGCCGGTAAGCTGGGCAATTGTTTTATCTGCAAAACCGATTTTCTTAGCCCGCAGAAGCACTTCAGGACACAACTCTTGGCTGATTTTTCTTTCCATTGTAACAATGTTTTCAATTTTGTTTAAGAAGAATTTATCAATTGCGGTTATCGCATGAATTTCGGCTACAGTAATACCGCGACGTATAGCTTCCGCAATAACAAATACCCGCTCATCATTAGCAAGTTTGAGCTTTTCTTTTATTTCCTGTTCGCTGAGACTGGCAAATTCCGGTATCGCCAAATGGTTGAGACCAATCTCTAGGGATCGTACGGCCTTTAATAAGGCTCCTTCAAAATTACGATCAATAGACATGACTTCCCCAGTCGCTTTCATTTGCGTGCCAAGAATTCGGTCGGCAAAACTGAATTTATCGAAAGGCCAACGAGGAAACTTAACTACTACATAGTCAAGTGCTGGCTCAAAACAGGCTTTGGTTTTTCCTGTGACCGCATTGGTAATTTCGTCTAACGTGTAGCCGATAGCAATTTTAGTGGCTACTTTTGCAATCGGATAACCCGTAGCCTTCGATGCTAACGCACTGGAACGACTTACCCGCGGATTTACTTCAATAACAATATATTTGCTACTTTTCGGGTCAAGTGCAAACTGTACATTACATCCACCTTCAATACCCAATGCCCGGATGATTTTAAGGGATGCACTTCTCAGCATCTGATATTCATGGTCAGAAAGGGTCTGCGATGGCGCTACCACAATACTATCTCCGGTATGGATGCCGACAGGGTCGACGTTTTCCATATTACATACCGTAATACAATTATCTGCCGCATCACGAATCACTTCATATTCAATTTCTTTCCATCCTGCCACACTGCGTTCAATAAGTGCCTGACCAATCAGACTATACTTTAACCCCTTGTTTACGATGTCGATAAGTTCTTCATCATTGTAGGCTATACCACCGCCAGTACCCCCCAGAGTATAAGCAGGACGTACAATTAACGGATAGCCAATGTCTTGCGCAAATGTAAGCGCACTCTCAATATCTTCAACAATAGTGCTTTCAGGAATTGGCTGACCAATTTCTTGCATGGTCGCTTTAAACAATTCTCTGTCTTCCGATTTTTTTATAGCTTCCAGCGGGGTCCCTAAAAGTTGTACTTGGTATTTTTCCAGCACACCATTTTCTGCCAATTTAACTGCCAGGTTAAGTCCTGCCTGGCCGCCAAGAGTAGCCAGCAAGCCATCTGGGCGCTCTTTGGCAATAATTTCTTCCAGATATTCAGGTGTAAGAGGTTCAATATATACCCAATCAGCAATATTAGCATCCGTCATTATCGTAGCCGGATTGCTGTTTACCAGCACCACCTCAAAACCTTCTTCCTTCAATGTTTGGCAGGCTTGTGTACCAGCATAGTCAAATTCTGCTGCCTGGCCTATTACGATAGGTCCAGAACCAATGACCATAATTTTATGCAAATTTTCTTTTTTGGGCAACGTTAATTCCTCCCTGCCTTGGTTTCTTCGGCTATCATCTTCATGAAATCATCGAACAAGTAGCTGCTATCATCTGGACCGGGTTTGGCTTCTGGATGATATTGTACTGAAAATATCGGCAGACGGTTATGCTTCATTCCTTCAATGGTTCCATCATTAACTGCCCGGTGAGTGACTGTCACATCAATGGTTTCAAGTGAACTTTCTTCAATGGCATAGCCGTGATTTTGTGATGTAATATATACCCTGCCTGTTGCCAAATCTTTAACTGGCTGGTTAGAACCGCGATGACCAAACTTTAATTTATAGGTATCTGCACCTAACGCTAAGGCTAAGAGTTGATGGCCCAGACATATACCAAATATCGGCTTCTTACCAATGAGTTCCCTTACCGTATGTACTGGCGCGTCTTTGGGATCGCCAGGCCCGTTGGATAAAAAGATACCGTCAGGATTAAGAGCCAGTATTTCTGCTGCCGAAGTATCAGCAGGCATTACCGTAATATCACAGCCCTTGTTAGCCATAGAATTTAGGATATTACGTTTAATGCCAAAATCCAGGACCGCAATACGCGGTCCATTGCCTGGGATTCGATAAACTTCTTTGGTCGTAACTTCATTGACGACATCGCGGCAAAGTGGCCTGCCCAATAGCTCGGCAATTTCACTTTCCGGAGTATCAGCCGTAACAATAACACCTTTCATGGTACCATGCGCACGTATCCGTCTGGTAATGGCCCTGGTATCGACATCATAGATGCAAGGAATATTGCGTGCTTTTAAATAAGTAACCAACGAATCTTCAGCTTGCCAATTGCTCGGCTGATGACAAAGTTCACTGACGACAAAGCCACGAACAAATGATTGTCTGGCTTGTTCAAATATATTCGCCACACCGTAATTGCCGATTAAGGGATAAGTCATTGTCACGATTTGTCCACAGTAGGACGGGTCTGTCAACACTTCTTGATAACCAGTCATACCGGTGTTAAATACCACTTCTCCAACTGCTGTCGTTGCGGAGACAAGCATTCCTTGGAAAACGCTTCCGTCTTCCAATATAAGTTTGCCAATCATTTAAGCACCTCGCCATTTTGCATAATTATACTACCGTTCACTATAGTAATTAGCGCTTTACCCTTTAAATTCCTGCCTTTAAATGGAGAAAGTTTAGCTTTTGTATAAAAATTTATGCATTCAACTTTCCATTTATATTCAGTGTCAATGATTGTGATATCTGCCGGAGCTCCGACCTTAAGTACACCGCTTTCCAGCCCAAGAATCTTTGCCGGGGCATATGACATCTTATCAATTATTTCCATCAATGTGAGTTTACCAGTGTGATAGAGGCTTGTCAGCACAACGCCAAGTGCAGTTTCAAGCCCTGCAAACCCACTGGGTGCATATCGGAATTCAACATCTTTTTCTTCAAAAGCATGGGGGGCATGATCAGTAGCTATGACATCTATTGTTCCATCTTTCAAGCCGGCAATCAATGCTTCTACATGATCAGCCGACCTGAGCGGCGGATTTACTTTGAAGGCAGTATTAAAGGTCTTCAATTCTTCATCAGTTAGCATTACATGATGGGGAGTTGCTTCAGCCGTAACTTTCACACCACGCCGTTTCGCTTGCCGAATAATCTCAACCGCTCCCTTAGTGCTCACATGAGCAACATGAATACGTGAATTCGTATATTCTGCCAGCATAATATCTCTGGCAACCGCAATATCTTCAGCAACAGCCGGTCGGCCTTTTACTCCCAACATAGCAGATACGGCACCTTCATGCATATAGCCCTCTCTGGCAAGCTCTTCATCCTCTGAGTGGGTAATCACCGGACGACCAAACATTCCGGTATATTCAAGACCAGTTTTCAACAACCGGGTGCTATCTAGATGACCACCATCGTCCGAGATGGCCACCGCACCAGCTTCAATCATATCACCGATTTCAGCTAGCTCCTTACCTTCCAGCCCCTTACTTAAAGCACCAATTACTTTCAGGTTGACTACACCTTCTGTTTGCCCTCGCCGAATCAATCCAGATACCAGAATGGAGTTATCAACAACCGGATACGTATTTGGCATGCAGGCTACTGTAGTAAATCCGCCTGCCGCAGCCGCACGCGTTCCTGAGGCAATATCTTCTTTTGCTTCTAGTCCTGGTTCCCGCAAATGAACATGCATATCAACAAGACCAGGAGCCACTACCAAACCTGTCGCATCCACAACCTGAGCATCATCAGCCGAAAGATTGGCACCTATTGCCGCAATCGTACCGTTTTCAACTAAAATATCACCAATCATATCCATTTGCTCTGCCGGATTGATAATGCGTCCACCTTTAATTAGCAGCTTCAATGTTGGTCCCTCCCATCAGCACTAAGAATAATAATGCCATTCTAACTGCCAGTCCGTTTTTTACCTGTTCTTGTATGGCCGACTGCTCGCCATAAGCCACATCAGGAGCAATTTCCAAACCACGATTCATCGGGCCTGGATGCATCAGCAGCACATCTGGTTTAGCCAGAGCTAGCCGCTTGGCATTAACCCCAAAAATGCGGGCATATTCTCGCGGCGAAGGAAATAAGCCCTTTTGCTGCCGCTCACGCTGAATGCGAAGTACATTTACGACATCTGCCTGATCAATCGCCTCCTCAATCCGGTGATGCACCTTGACACCAACCTGCTCGAGGTCACGCGGCAGCAGAGTTTGCGGTCCGGCGACATGAACCTCGGCTCCCATTTTCAGCAGCCCCCATATATTCGAACGTGCCACGCGGCTGTGAAGAATATCGCCAATAATAGCCACCTTAAGTCCGGCAATAGTTCCTTTATATTGCTTTATAGTAAACATATCCAACAGCCCTTGGGTTGGATGCTCATGTGCACCGTCACCAGCGTTAATGACCACCGGTGTAACGATATTAGCTGCAAATTGAGCAGAACCTTCGGCTTCATGGCGCATTACGATAACATCAACACCCATAGCTTCAATGGTAAGAAGTGTGTCACGCAAACTTTCACCTTTAGCAACACTGCTTGTGCTTGTCGAAATGTTAACCACATCTGCCCCAAGGTACTTGCCTGCCAATTCAAAAGAAGTTCTTGTCCGCGTACTATTCTCAAAAAACAGATTAATAATTGACTTGCCACGCAATGTTGGCGCTTTTTTAATGTCCCGATCAATGATATTTTTCATTTCTTTGGCCGTATTAAGAATTAGCTCCATTTCGGCTGTAGACATTGTTTCAAGACCAAGAATATCTTTGTTCCTAAGCGATACCTGAACTTTAGTCATCACACACTCTCCCTTCAAAAATAAAGAAATCAGATTGTCAAACCTTTGCCAGGAGCAAAACAGTTAAGTATTTTTGCAATAAATAAACTCCTTGCTGAAAGCGCAAGGAGTTAAAACATATGCATGCTAAAAATAGCAGGCTAGATAGCAACATCCTTGCAGACCTCACAGGGCCAACTTAAAGGATAGTATTTGTAATTTTTTGCTATAATAAAAGCCCATCTTGCCATGAAAAGCACGCAAGAAGGGCTTGTTACTTGTTAACCACCGTCTCCTTGCTAGCCTCACAGGACTAACTTAAAGGCATATTTCATATTGTATAAGATAATAGCAGAGTTCATGAAATGTTGTCAATAGAAAAATTGGTTCTTTGTCAAATGTTGGGGTAAAGCATAAAGTGTAGTGGAGCAGGGGAT
>NZ_JBYKYF010000201.1:0-5746 GCF_057736855.1 Sporomusa sp. | reverse complement strand
GCATAGGGAGCATTGATGGAATTGGCAATTAACCCACCTAGCAGCGCTCCGCCAGAGTTAGAGTATTTTTGAATACCTTTAAATAAGTTATTGGCCGCATAAATTGCCATAAAATCGGCCGAAGATACGGTAAATACATGCTCGGCAATACCTTCGCGAATGGGTACGGCAAAGCCACCGCATACCACATCGCCTAAAACATCATAAATAACAACATCCAGCTCCAGTTCTTCGTACACTTTTAATTGCTTAAGCAGCTGAACTGCGGTGATAATGCCCCGCCCGGCGCAGCCAACACCTGGAGCAGGCCCGCCTGCCTCCACGCAATAAACACCATTAAAGCCTTGATAAATGACATCTTCCGCCTGAACTTTGTTTTTCTCCCGCAATGTGTCTAGCACTGTGGGAATGTACGTACCACCGCGTAACGTATTGGTCGAGTCAGCCTTCGGATCGCAGCCAAACTGCATTACCTTATAACCTAATTTCGATAACGCCGCACTGATGTTGGACGTTGTTGTTGATTTACCAATTCCACCTTTGCCATAGATTGCAATTTGCTTAATTTTTTTGCTCATGTATTACCCCTCCCCAAATTGTTTAGAAACAAAAAAGGTCAGAATGACAGTCCTGTTGGACTGTTATTCTGACCTTTGGTTGATTCACCAATCAGTCTCATTGTACTTTTAAATTAACTTGTAATTTATTATACTACTACTTCCAAAAAACACAAGGTTTTTTTGTGGAAAATTTTATAAATTTATTCCCAATTCCTTGACAATTATCCTTACTAATGATAGCCTATATTTATATATTATTTACTCTCAGCTAGCTGATCAGAGAGACTGAAGGCTAAAGTATTGTCTGTCCCGGACGTACTTTAGCCTTTTTGGCATACCCTGATATTATCAAGTCCACAGGGCCAGCAAGGCAACGGCTTTATGCGCCTAAACTTCGGCTGCCGCACCCAGTGTTAGCAGAAGGTCTTAGCCGCATCGCCAAAGCCGTCAAACAGTTAGGTTAAACAAAATAATACGTAAAGCTGATTAGAAAAACTAAAGGCTCAAAAATGACTGAGGTCACTTTTGAGCCATTTTTATTTCAGGAGGGGATAGTACTATGAAACAACACAAATGGATTCTCAGTCAAGGCCGCAAATTATCTGCAATGATTCACGCTAACAGTTTCACTATAACCCAGACACCGATTGTTATCTGCTGTCATGGTTTCACCAGCGAAAAGATTGGAACAAATCAGTTAATGCTGCATGTGGCCAATGCCATTGAAGCAGCCGGATTCATTGCCATTCGGTTCGACTTTACTGGTTCCGGCGAAAGCGATGGTGAATTTGCCAGCGATACTACCATCAAAAACTGGCAGGTAGATTTACGCAATGTGATTGATTGGGTCAAAAATCTGCCAGAATTTGAAGGTTTACCTATCTATTTGCTGGGACATAGCCTGGGTGGTCTTATTGTCTTAAGCCATGAAGATCATACCATTGCCGGGCGGGTAGCATTAGCACCGGTAACTCAACCCATTGAAAACTTCCAGAACATTATATTAGGCCCAGACCTGTGGCAACGTTCATTACAAGGCGAAACAGTGTCGAACTTTTTAGGTAAGGGCTTCAGCCTTAGTCCCAACTTTCTAAACGACTTACTGGAAAATCGTTATAATCCTTTGGCGCAAGCCCAGCAGCACTATACACCGCTATTACTTATTCATGGAACCCAGGATGTCGTTGTACCACCGTCAGGCTCAGAAATTTTATATGATAACTACCGGGGTAAAAAAGAACTAATCCGTATGCAAGCAGACCACGTGTTTACAGGCAAACACGCCGAACTTACCTCCCTGATAACCAAGTGGCTGAAAGCAAACTCATTGCTGCATGGTTGAACCAGCGACAATGTAGGAGAATTTGGGTGAAATCATTTAATAGTAGAGGAGAGCCTTAAGACCTGATAAGATAGGCTCTCCTTTGCTTTTCAGCCAATACTTTTTTCGAATTATTAGTTTTGCGTTGTACGCTCTGTAACCATCACTGACAGGTAACAGGCTGCAATGACCCGCCTGATAGCCGGAAAATTCGATCTGTTTGCGCCGCCAAACCCAAGTCAGGGGTGACAATGACTACACCGCTGCCCGCCTGCCGCGCCGCAAGCAGGCAGGCAGCAACTTCTCCGGCTAACGCCGGATCCAGATCATTTGTCGGCTCATCAGCCAATAAAATTGGCGGTTTAAGTAGTAATGCCCTAGCCAGCGAAATCCGTCTCAATTGACCAAGACTCAATTCCTGCGGCTTATGATGCAGACGGTGAGACAAGCCGAATTGCTCCAGCAAAGCCCGTGCCTGCTGCTCTAGGTTTTCCCCGCGGCGAATAAACCAAGCAGGTGCTATAACATTTTCTAACGCAGTCAGCGAATGAATTAATCGTGATCTTTGAAAAACAAAACCGACATATTGCCCGCGCAGTCTAGCCAGCATCGCAGGAGATAAACCGGCAATATCCCGACCATCTATCCGTATTTGGCCGGCAGTCGCTTTTTGCAGCAGGCCCATTATCGATAATAACGTAGTCTTACCACTGCCAGAATGTCCGATAATGGCTATCGAAGTTCCCCTTGCCAGCATAAAGGAAATCCCTGATAAAACGACATCCTCGCCATAACGTTTTTCAATATCCCTCATTTCAAGCAAATTGACCATATTTCCCCTTCTTTCTTTTTAATCAAAATCTCCCCTGGTCATGATAACACTAGGATCAATACGGCTTCCCCGATAGGCCGGCAGCCAGGCTGCCAGAGCACCCAGTCCGGTGAACAATGCGGTAATACCCATAGCCAGAGCACCAATAAAAGTCCAGGATGGCGATACAAAGGGAAAGGATTGATAGGCTTCAAGCAACTTCAGGCTGCCTTGGTACAAACCGCCCCCCAATAGAAGACCGATAGCCGCTCCTGTTATGGATAGCATAGCTGCCTCACCAACAATCACCGTGCCAATATCCCGCCCTGAGGCGCCAAAAGCCAGATACAGCCCCCACTCTGCCTGACGTTCCCAGGTCAGCGTATAAAACCGGGAAAAAAGCTGCAGCAAAGAGGTTAGTACTGCCAATATACCGACAATGCCTATTAACAAAAGAAATACCGTAAACTGATCGGCAATACGTTTTTTTACCTCTGCCGCCACTATTGGTTTCATGAGCCCAACACTTTGAATAGCGGTTACCACTTCATTCATATCTGCCCCCTCATCCACCTGCACCAAAATAGTCGAAATCAGTTCAGCCGGGGGGCCTTGTTTTTCCCATATACGCTGCAATGATTTATCTTTGGCAACCACCCGCCTGGCTTCATTCATACTAACTAATAGGGAGTAGTCAAGCGTTGTCCCGGTTTCTTCCGCCACGGCGACAATATTGTACCATTGACCTAAAATTGATATTTTATCCTGTGTCCAAGTAGGTACTTTGGCTCCTAAAATGACCTCATCATCCTTAAGTTCGTCTTTATGAGCCTTCTTCAACCAAGGGGCAATAATCCAATCGCTAGTCGCGTCATACCCAATCATCCGGTTTTGGCTACCAATATCATGACAATCTGCTGTTAACGAATGGGTATAAAACTGCGGTGTAGCTGTACGAACACCCGGGATAGCGCGTACGCAATCCACATATCCTGCCGGCATATAGGAATTGGCCGTCGCCCCGCCAAATAAGAGCAGGCTGGGCTCTAATGTCACCCCATACGGCACAATAACAATATCGGCACCCATTCGCTGCTTAGAAACTTCCATGCCTGAAGCCACCCCCTGATACATGGCAATAGTGCTAAACACGATGGCTGCGCCAACAGCAATCGAAACAATCATGACAACACTCTGCAGCCGTCGATATAGCAAGCTTTTCCAGATAAGATATGTCATACTCCCTTCTCCCTTCTTTTCATATGCCACCGGTAAAGGAACACTAACAAAAAGGCTTGGTGCTACCCCCGACAGGGGTAACACCAAGCCTCCAGTATTTCTGGTCAACTTCGCATAACTACTGTGCCGCTTTGATATTGTCAAACGGATTGCTTGCATACCATTCAGGTCGGAATGGCAGGGCTACATTGGCCGCTATTTTTTTTGAGAAAGCGGTATTTTGCAGCCTTCGCGCCGCTTTTCTCGCCAGTTCAAAGGCTCCAGAATAGCCCATATAATTAAAGGATTGGCCAAAAAGCGGCATGGTGGGAATACCGAGTTTGGTTACCCAGGCGTTGGCTCCCGTATGACCGACATACAGGTCAGGTCTGAGGCGATTAAGTACCACCAGTTCCTCGGCCGGCTGCCCTGGTGCCACATCAACAACAGTCTCTTGGTCGGCAATATCATCAATCATTGGTACGGCAAAGCGATCAAAATTATGGGGTTTTAACCCCAGAACCTTCATACCTAAAGATTGGTAAAACTCAGCCGTTGTAAAGATACGGGTTTCTCCTCCACCGACAAACACAGTCTTGCCTTTAAGTACTGTTTTAAACGGTTCGAGAGCTGCATCCAATTCGGCGGTTTCCCTGGAGATCAGCTCCTCTGCTTCCGCTTCGAGTTTGAAAAATTTCGCTATGGCGCGCAACCATTGATTAGTATTTTTAATGCCTATCGGTAGGGTATCAATTATATATTCTGTACCGTAACGCTCTTTCAGGTGACCAATCAGGTAATCGTCATGGGTTGCGCAGATACTGACATTGAGCACCGCTTCACCCATCCGGGAAATTTCTTCAATACTTGCATATAGCGGCAATACCCGCACATCAAGACCAAGTGCCGTAAGTAGCCTTGACAATTCAACCTCATCACCATAGCTGGTGGAGCCGACATTTAGCAAATTTACCGTCTTGCTGGTGTTATAGCTTACATTTGCACCGCTAGTTTCCCCGGCATAATCGTCGATACGCGGGCTGTCATAGCTTTTGATGGGGTCAACCAATTTTTTCAATACCCCATGATAAGCTGAATCATAGCCGGTGGCCACAAACTTGCTTTTAAAACCTTCGCAATGAACAGGTACTATCCGGGCCGAAAGCTGCCCGTCTAGTTCGTCGATTAACGCATCAATATCATCGCCGATAATGCCAGGTACGCAACTATTACCAACCACGATCGCATCAGGACGGTATTCTGCCGCAGCATAAACTATCGCCTCACGCAATTTGTCAATACCGCCGGCAATAACATCATTTTCATCCAGATTGGTGTGTAGCCAGATATTGTCGGTAATCGGTTTATGCTTCAGCACCCTAAAGGTTTTACTATAGCCGGCCACCCCTAGATTGTTGGAAGCACAACCCAATGGCCCGTGAATGATGACCACAGTATTCTGAAAGGTTCTGACAATGCCTAACGCTAAGGTTAACTGGCAGCCGCCGCCTTGCGCAAACTTCCGGCAGTTATATTTGGTGCACCCCTGTCTCATTCCCTGTTTCAGACTTGAACACGAACCACCAAAAGCATAGGTGGCTTCAATCCGTTCTTCCCTGGTAGGTGCGGCCTCGGCGGATAAATAATCATAAGTAAGGTTTTCGGTCAATTTAGACATAATGCTACCTCCCTTATCCGATGACTAACCTCAGATGGGGATTAAGCCCATCTGAATGTCAGTCTCTTTATCGATTGCTGACAAGTACCGAAAAAGCATCCTCGGCAAGTGACAAACCACCCTTATACCCGGTGTAGCCCTTATCTAAAACAGCTCGA
>NZ_JBYKYF010000200.1:3522-5747 GCF_057736855.1 Sporomusa sp. | reverse complement strand
TAACACCTTGGATAATTCCCCTAAGCCAAACACCAGCATAACAACAGGTAAGAGCGCAATTTTAGGAATAGGATAGGTTAGATACACCAACGGCGAGAATAGTTTGTCCCAGCTCGAGAAATACCCCATACAAAGACCAAGCGGTATACCAATAAGTACAGCAAAAAAAACCCCGGCAAGAATGCGCCATAAACTGTAACAACCATGAACAGCTATTTCTGACAAAAATATTTGGCTGAAATTAACCAGTACCGCCCCTGGAGAAGGAATAATAGGCAGCTTCACCCAGCCAGCAATTATCTGCCACAACACAAAAAAAATTAGCGTTCCGTATAGATACCAGATTCCTGGTCCATTGTTCTTCACTTTGACCAATCCTCTTTTATCATCTTGCGTAGTTCTATACTAAGTTGGAAAAAATCCTGCTGGTTACGAATCCCTTCGATGCCAAACAAAGGATTGTCAATGATCTTGCTGACCCTCCCGGGAGAGGCTGACAAGATAACAATTTTCCGGCCAAGATACACCGCCTCTTCCACATGATGGGTGACAAGCATCGTAGAAACCGAATGTTTACGCCAGACCTCAAGAAATACATTCTGTATTTCCTCCCTGGTCATGGCATCTAAAGCGGAAAAAGGTTCATCCATTAATAACAAATCTGGCTGCAACAAAAAGGCACGAGCCAAAGCAACCCGTTGCTGCTGACCGCCGCTCAATTCGCCTGGATACCGATGCTCCAAACCGTTCAGACCCAGCAATTGCATCATTTCCGCCTGCTTTTGTATATGTTCACTGGCATCTTTGTGTTTTATTTTTATCCCTAGGCGAATATTTTCATAAATGGTTTTCCACGGCAATAGTCCATAGTTTTGCGGAATAAAGCCAATTTTTTGCTTTTGCGGCATAACAGCTTGGCCGTTAATTTCGACAGTCCCTTCAAAATTCTTAATAATACCGGCCAGGACTTTGAGCAAAGTTGATTTGCCGCAACCGGAAGGCCCAATAATGGCGCAAGTTTCTCCGGCAGCAAGTTCCAGGGAAATGTCTTTAAGCGCTATATTACGGGAGTTCCTGGCCTCATAGGAAACACTTAGGTCTTTTATCCTAATCATAATCTACTACCTTACAAAGCGGGTATCTACCAGTTCGGAATAGGAATACTTTTTCTGAATAAGTTGTCTTGCCTGCAGCCAATTCATCACATCATCAATGTCTTTTGGGGCAGGTGGAGCAGCCTTTTTATATTGCGGTAATATGAGAGCGCCTTTTACATCTGGGGGAAAACCGCCTTTCTCAATAATCAAGTCAATATAATCTTCCAGCGGCTCTTTAGACAAAAAGTCAACTGCTTTATTATAAGCCCGATACATGGCATGAAGTTCTTGCTCTTTGTTCTTAACAGCACTAGCAGTAAATAGTAAGACTCCGGGATTGATTCCCAGGGTATCCGAAGAATTGACAAACTTGCCACCGTTTTTTATGGCAACACTAGCCAACGGCTCCGGCAAGGTAGCAGCCGCAATCTTGCCATTCTGCAACATTTCCAATCGTGTAGGAATCTGCGGAATAACCACTTTATTAATTTCTTTTGCTGACAAACCTCCTTCGTCGGCAATCTTGTCAGTTACATATTCAATAATCGTATTTTTGGATACAGCCACATCTTTACCTTTTAAATCCTTGATTGATGTAGCGGTTTCATTTTTATTAACCACGAGCTTGTAGCTGCCAGTTGTTAACGAAGTAATGACGGTATCAAATCCCCCGGCTCTAGCAAACGCTTCGGCCAACATATCGGAAATAGCCCCGTCCAAGTTACCACTTTGAAGTGCGCTATCACGCTCCATAGCACTTTTAAACGATTTTAACGTTACCTGCAGACCTTCCTCCTTAAAATACCCTTTTTCCTGAGCAATAATAAAAGGAATGGAATCAACGTCAGGCATAAGACCAATAGTAAGACTCTTCATTTGCGAGTTTTGAGGAGCCGTATCTTCCTTTTTGTTACCGGCACAGCCGGTCAGGGCAAGTGCTAACATAGCAACAAGCAAAATAATTGTAATTTTTCTCATGAGCAACCTCAGTTCCTTTCGCTATCTTTTTTCTAATGGTTCACGCTTACTGTCTGGAATGAAAAAATAGCTTTAGAAAGATCACAACGACAAAATTTGTCATCTAGTATTGTTTTCGACACCTATTGCCTTGTCCCTCTTCATGATTTA
>NZ_JBYKYF010000200.1:0-3512 GCF_057736855.1 Sporomusa sp. | reverse complement strand
TAAATTTTTTATCCATCCTTGATAACAAACGCGACAAAGACGGTTATCTTTGTCGCGTTTGTTATCGTAAGACATTATACAATTTCTGGTCGTTCTATTGCTGCCCGTTGTCTGGTAATAGTAATAGGTTTAGAATCCAGTAAATATACCAGCAGGAATACGCTTACACAGACAAGCCATTCCAGATAAATTACATGCGGGAATATCCGGACTGCGGGAATAATCTGCCAAGCCACCAGGGTAATCAGGCCAGCCAGAATGGTATAAAAGGCCGAATTTTTTCGGCAAAGACCGGGAGTAAACAAGGTGAACAGCACAACAATACTGAAGGCGGCGGTAAGGCTAAGCCCAACCATCAAAGTTTGAATAATACCGCTAACAGTCATGGCAAGTATCAGTGTGACTAAGCCTAAAACGATGACTGAGCCTTTGGTAACAAACAGCAAATTACGCTCGGTTGTTGAAGGGTTAATAAATCTTTTATAGATATCTTGAGAGAACAAAGTAGCTGAACTGAGCAAAAGATTGCAAGCAGTAGAAATATCGGCAGCCCAAAGCGCAGCAAGAGTAATGCCGGATAACACGGGATGCAAAGACATGATCACCAGCGGCAAGGCAAGGGCCGCGCTTACATCCGGAGTGGTTGCCTTAGCAATAATGCCCATCAAAGCACATACAAAGCCTACAGGAAGCATAATAATACCGCCGATAATAAACCCGCGTTTAGCGGTAACAACATCTTTAGCACCTAATGAGATTTGGATAATACTTTGTAGCGATATATTAACAGTTACCAGCACTAAAATCCAGCCCAAAATACCGATAGTACCAACCCCGTCAACAAAACTCGTATAGGGAACTGTCGAAGGAAGTTTAGCGGTAATCGTCTCCATGCCGCCTGCCTTCATTACACTGGCCACAGTAGCGACCATAATACCTATATAAATTAGCAGCACATTTAATACGTTAGACAAACTGGCAGACCACATACCGCCGATAAAGGTTATGCCAATAAAAACAATAGCACTGGTAAGCATGCCAGAAGTAAAACTGAAAACCTCAGGTAATAAGGTATGAAGAATACTACCGCCTGCGATGTATTGCAGGGAAGTAATAACCAGTTGAATCACAATTTGACAAAAAACCCCAATAATCATGCCTTTTTTATCATAAAATCTTTCCAGTAATTCAGGAATGGTTGACACACCTAGCTGACGATACTGTTTGGCAACAAGCAACCCCATACAAATAGCGCCAATCCCCCAGGCAGCAGTATACCAGCCTGCTGATAAACCAACACGATATGCATGCTCGGAGACGCCGATTGTCGATGCCCCGCCAATAGCCAAACCGGTTATCGATACCGCAACTAGCGGGGTTGTCAGTTTTCTTCCTGCCAAAATGTAATTCTCAACACCGCCTCTCGCCCGTCTTTCGGCGAGGAAGCTAATAACAAACAATAGTACAATATAGCAAATAACAATAAGCAAGGGAATACTCACGCTATAGACCTCCTTACGAATAAATAATTTATTACTTCTAGCCGGCATTAGAAGCAATAAAAAAACGCCCCTAAGTAAGGGACGAATGCATCGCGGTACCACCCAAATTGATCTTAGTCCAGAAAATAAAAAAAGTACCGAACAGGGGCGAAATGCCGCGGTACCACCCTTTTTTGGACCTAAGATCCTCTCTAAGCCGGTAACGTCGGCATACGGCGCAGCCTACTCTCGGTTCAGCCTGCTGTTCAAGAAGGAACTTCATTATACGCCCTCAACTAGTTCCCACCAACCACTAGCTCTCTGGATGAATTCGCATAATTACTTTCTTCCATCATCACATTTCTCAATATTTATGTCTAACATTATATCTGTAATGTACGCAATTGTCAACAGGGACAAGAGCAAATGAAACATTATTGTTGGATTAAGTCAATAAAACAGTCAGCATTGTTATCCATAAAGTGTTATCTACAAATTGTAGGGAACTTGTGATAGTTTCCTGTCGCAGCGATATACTACAATTACGTAATACTACATTAGATTTACACAAGTATTGCCACACAAGGAGATTCATGCTATGACCAATGAGTTCAGCGTAATTGTTCATACTCTACTTATGTTACTTGCCTTGCTGATTATTACTAGAATATTAGGCAGAAGGACATTGTCAGAACTAACCTTTTATGATTTTGTCATTGGCCTTGTTATTGGCAATATCGCAGCTACAGTAATTACCGACACTGAGTTCAGTTTACGAAACGGGGCAATGATCCTAGCAGTATCAACAATTTGGGTGTTAGCCCTTAATAAATTATCGCAAAAGTCAATTACTGCCCGCAAGCTTATTGAGGCAGAACCGCTGATCGTAGTACACAATGGAAAAATATTAGAAGAGAATTTAAAGAAACGCTACTACAATATTAATGACGTGCTGGAAATGCTGCGCGAACAAGGAATTTTTGACCCTCAGCAGGTAGAACTAGCCTTAATCGAAGCCGATGGACAGCTTAGTGTTTTAAAAAAACAAGCCTTTCAGAATCCGACCTTGCAAGACCTTAATCTCCCATCAAAGCCCGCAAGCCAAACCAATGTATTAATTGGCAAAGAGCTTATACTTAACGGAAAAATTATTGAACATAATCTGGAAAAAAGCGGACTGACACTGTCTGAACTGCAACAGCAGCTACGCAGCGCCGGTATGACCAGCTTAGCCTCTGTAACGGTAGCCATGATTACGCCAGAAGGAAAACTTTATGTTGATTATAAACAAGATGACGAAACATAAATGTTTTTTACGTTATTCTATTGCTATATTTACCTAGAATTATGCTTAGAAAAATCAGAAACACTAGATACAAACAAAGGTGAAGGAGGGAAAACAATGGGAACCAAGGCTGGTAAACGCAAACAGCTGAGACAAAAATACAAACGCCGGGCCACGGCTTTAATGGGCGCTGCTATTATGACAGGTGCAGCCTTGTCAGGTATCCCAGCCACCAAAGCTTTTGCAGCCGAAGCGCCATCCCCGCCACCTCCCAGAATCCAACATCTTGACCATGCTAAAGATTCCCGCCCGCCAGGCCCTGGTTGGCATCAGCACAGACATAGCTGGCCAAGCCCTGATGAAAGCCAAGCTTGGTATAAGGATGGGAAAATTTATTATCGCAGTGTCAACAATACTTCCCGCAATTACCTCCGTAGTGATTATGCTTACTACGTCAATAATCCTGTACAATTTTTAAAAGACCGTGCAGCTAACTACGGATTTAATGCATCCCGTGACTCCTTCTCATTGCTGAGTGTCACCAACAATAGAGCGCTTATTGAGGTACGCAGAAACGACACAGGAAAACTGTATAATGTATTATTAGTAAGAGATTACGATCAAGGCTGGAAAGTTTCTGAACTGCGTGCTTTATAATACTTGTTTGTCGACTAACCACCCCTGTCAAAATGAAGGGGCTGTCGCGTTAAGACAGCCCCCAAATAGAAAAAACTGCAACCAGTTAC
>NZ_JBYKYF010000199.1:0-5751 GCF_057736855.1 Sporomusa sp. | reverse complement strand
GTACGGGCCAATACATCAGTTCCTTGTGTAGCTTCTTCTGCAGGTGCGCATACCACAAAGACCCAGCGTTGACCACCCGCAAGCTCCACTGGTGTGAATATCCCGTCACGTTTTGTTCCGGCAAACTGGTAAACTCCGTGAGTCTGTTCACCGGAATTGGCTGATTTAGCGAACAGTGCCATCAGATTATCGTCAATTTCTTTTTCCGGTAGCTTTAGTTCAGGATTAACCTTCTTTTCAGATAGATTAAGTTTGCCATTGAGTTCCGGCATTTTGGGATGGGCAAGAAGGGTTCCAGAGTTATCGGCAATAAAACCGTAGCCTGTTTTTAGGAACTTAAGATCTTGAATGAGTTCAGTCATGTTTTCCAGGGAAAAAGTTCCGGCTAGTACTCCGGTAAGTTGCCCATTGTTCATCACTGGTACGGCTAAAGCAATAGACAGCTTACCGGTGGCCCTGGAAAATAGCGGTTCAGACACATAAGGTTGTTTTGTGGCCAGTACTTTCTGAACGTACTCGCGGTCAGCGTATTGCCCAGTGCTTCCATCGTATCGCAAGGCCGAGCCGTCTGGTGCCGCAAAAAAGACAGTCTCAAAACCAATTTTCTTTTGCAGTCTGGCCATAGCCTGTATAATTTGCTGTTTATCCGTTCCAGTCCGAAACACTGGTGTTTCGGACATTTCTTCTAAGCGGATCATCATTTCGCCAATATTTCTTTTTATCCGGTTACTATAGTCTGTTCCAATTGACATAGCAGTTTGAGCAATGCTTTCTTCCAATGATTGCCGTGATATATAATAGCTGGCTCCGGACAGGATGATTAATACAATCAAAACCAGTGGAAGTAGCCATAGCAGCAAACGAGTATGTACGCTTTTAATTTTCATGCATGAAAAACCTCCTTTGTAATGTAAATAGTAGTAACGCATATACTGCGATGTTAAATGTAATTTGCTTAAAATTTCGATAATTTTATTGTAAAATATTATATCGTAGTCGCCGTAAAAACTGTCATGTTTTCCTTATCATAACAAAAATAAGTTCTAACATGCTGTTTTGGTGTTCCGAAATTTGTCCTAGGTTATTGAAGACACAGTTTGTACTTACCGTAATCATTTAGTTAGATGGTGAATTAATAATGATTATATGTCATAAAATAACATAAACGGGTTTACCTACCCGTTTATGTTTTAAAACAAAATAAATAATTGAATTCCTATTGCTTGTTTAAACTCTTGCATATACTGCTTGCCAACCGGAATGTCCTGCACCGGACAGCCTTCTAATGCCAGAATATAAGTGTCATTAAACCAGGGGATAATTTCTCGTACTTTACTTATGTTTACTAAAAAGCTTTTGTGAGTGCGGAAAAAACCACAGTTTTGGAGGCGTTCCTGCACGGTTTTTAATGACATGGTTGTCGTAAATTCGCCTTTTTCTGTATATAACAGGGTTTTCCGCTTCTGTTCTGATCTAACGAAAAATATTTCAGAAGGTAGCAGTATCAGCAGACGATCTTGATGCCACACAGGTAGCCGAACTTGATTCAGTAGTCGTTTAGATTCTGATGATGGCAGTGCTGGTGTTTTTTCCACACGTGTTAGTCTTTCGATAGTCAGCTCTAACCGGTCTGTTGAATATGGTTTTAAGACATAATCTACTGCTTCCAAAGTAAATGCTTGTACTGCGAATTCGCTAAATCCGGTTGTGAACACAATTTTGGGTTTGTTAGGCAGCTTCATAATTTTTTCTGCGATAATAAGCCCGTCATTCTGTGTTCGCATTTGAATATCAAGAAATACGGCGTCAGCCCAGGTGGTTCTCAACATCTGATAAGCCTCTTCGCCGCTGTGACATTCGCCTACGATTTCAATATTGCCAATTTCCTCAAAAATACACTGAAGTTCTTGTCGTGCAGGATATTCATCATCTACAATTAGAACCTTTAGCGCCATCTATATTCTCCTTCCTGCAATATTACCCAATACATCTTATTTCCTATGTTTTGCTTTTGATTTGCGGCCCATTAAACTATGAGCAGGGACAATGTAAGTAAATATTGCAATATAACATAATAAGTTAACAAATATAGTAACTTCTGCAAAATTAGTCTTATTTTGTATATATTTGTCGTAAAAAGAAATAATCCTGCAGAATTAGACAATTTTTGCTAATCAAATGTCTTGAATCACATCCTAATTCTGACAAATATCAAATATAAGGGGGAAAAGTTAACCTTATCTTGATTTTTGTAGTCGGCAAGTCGTTTATGTTTGCTGATTTTCTTTATACATTTGCTTTGCAGGATTTTGTGAATGTTTTATAGTAAATATATACAAAGACTTAGCAAATGTCGTGATAATGCAATTTGTTACGAAAAATGAATATTGCCAGGGATTTGCAAAATTCTTTTATTAATGGCTGTCGGTTATCCTGATCACTGTGAGCATTATGTTGAGAAAAAAATAAGTTTGCGGAAATAGAATGTAAATACCGTGGACCTCGCAAATGTTTGCGAGGTTTTTGCTTAAAATGTTAAGGCTGCAACAGGATACAAATCTTGGTACAGTAGTACTAACAGTATACCGTAAATAGCACTCTTCTAATATTTGGTTCTGTGTAAAAATAGGTGAGAGAGTAGTATGCCTGTTAATATCGAAAAAGTAAAAAAGAGAATACTGGAAACAACCGCGACAAACAGAAATCCTTTATATAACTCACATATGTATTGGTCACAAAAACCTTATAATATTTGTGATATTCTTATTGAAGAATTAAGTGATGTTGGTGATATCGTTTTTGACCCGTTTTTGGGTTCAGGTGTGACCCTCCTGGAAGCAATAAAAAAAATATAAGGACGTGTAGGAATTGGCTGTGAAATCAATGAAGCGCCTATATTCATAATCAAAACATTGCTTAGGTCATACAATTTAAAAGAGTACAAACAAGTTTCGCGAATATTTAGAAAACGAATAAAAGAACTTTTGCCATATTATCATACTACATGTCCAGATTGCGGGAATCAGGCAACTATTACTTCTGTTATTTTTGATAAGCCTACCAGAGATGCAGATATTACTATTAAGGTTATCAATTACAGATGTACATGCAAAGCCAAGGGAAGTAAAATGGCGACCCCAGAGGATTATCAAAGGATTAACATGCAGTGTTATCCCCGATACATTGATAATGAAAGCAGGTTAGTGCCAAATTCTAAAATTGCAGTTTACGAAAACCAAACCATTAGTCAAATCTTTACTGGGAGAAACTTTACCGTTCTGGATCAAATATTAGCAATAATCAAAGATATGGGGGATTATCAAGATATTTTCAAATATATTCTCATGTCGGTTTTACATTTATGTAAAATTACAGATAAGCATTCAAACTCTCAATGGCCGTTATGGATTCCTAAAACCGATTGTGTCGAAAAAAATGTTATTATTTTGCTGGATAGAAAAATTAAACATTTAACTTCAACAATCAAATACCTCTCAGACAATTATAATGATGCAAAACGATTTAAGATTTTACATAAAGGAAGTCAATATATAACCAATGAAGATATTGAAAGTGGTTCAGTCAGTTTAATCATAACCGATCCTCCCTATTTAGGGCAGATCACATATTCAGAGTATATGCAGCTGTATAAACCTTTTTTTGGTTTTGATTTTAATTTAGATGACGAAATTATTGTTACCCATTCAAAAACACGGAAAAAGACGCAAACCGAGTATTTTGCAGAATTAGACAAAGTATTTGCTATATGTGCCGATAAAATTCGAAATGAAGGCTATTTATGCATGTATTTTCATGATAGCAAGCTTACTGTTTGGGAAAAGTTAATACGTATTTTACAAAAAAATGGCTTCCGATACCTTTCACAGGTGCATATAAAAAAGTCAAATACATTAAAGAATATTATCAGTCCCAAAAAGTCGCTAAATGGAGATGCTATCCTTTTTTTTAGAAAAGAAAAGGCCATGTTCCAGCCATTAACCGCACCAAAATCCATTGATGAAATAGAAGCCGATGTAGTGCTGCATATTAAACAACTGGTTTGTCAGAATGGGCCTATGTCTACTCCCGAATTATATGATGGCGGGCTCATGGAATATTTGATTTACCATAATTGGCTGTTGCCATTATCAAAGAAGTACAAGACGTTAGTAGATCTATTTGAAAAATATCTACGCTGGAACGAAAAAAGCTGTAAATGGGAACTCTAAATTTTACAGCAGGCGATATATGCCGTATGATACTATCATAACCTATATATGTAAGCCAACCGAATATTTGCGGCTGACTAGCGAATATACTAAAGGCCGGGGAAATGCTGTTAACGCATTTTCCCGGCCTTTTCGCACTTGGGATAACAGCCAAACCGTCTCAGGCCTGACCTCTATGTCGGTTATACGGGAGCCAACGCTTCCAAGCGAGCTATACCAGTATTAAAATGGTACTTGCTGATAAGACACAGACAGCGTAAGATTAAAGTAATAATTATTTCCAGCAACCCCAAAGGAGGATGTAGCATGCCTTATCTATTACATCCATTGCAGGCAGGTTCTTTATCGTTACACAACCGTTTGGTTATGCCCCCGATGGCTACCGCCAAAGCTGAACCTGACGGCAAGGTCAGTTCCGCCATCCTGGATTACTATCGGGAAAAATCGGCAGGCGGTTATTTTTCCTTGATTATTGTTGAACATAGTTTTATCCAGCAAGCAGGCAAGGCCAGTGAAAATCAGCTTTCTGTTGCCGAGGACAGTACAATTGACGGTTTAAGGCGCCTAGCTGCCGTTATCCAGGCTAACGGCACGAAAGCGGTACTGCAAATCAACCATGCCGGCAGTGCTGCTTCCCAGGAAATCACTGGCAGTATCCCGGTAGGGCCTTCAGCGGTAAAAAATCCTCGTAAGGGCGGTGTTCCTCATGAGCTTACCCGGCAGGAAATCCAAGATATTGTGGCCGCTTTTGGCGCTGCTGCCTATCGTGCCAAACAGGCAGGGTTTGATGGTGTGGAAATTCACTCCGCACATGGTTATTTTCTGAATCAATTCTTATCACCGCTGACTAATAAGCGTACGGATGAATATGGTGGTGATCTGCTTGGAAGAATTCGGATTCATAAAGAGGTTATTGCCGCTGTGCGTGCCGCTGTAGGCGAAGATTTCCCCGTTCTCCTGCGGCTGGGAGCTTGTGACTATATGGAAGGCGGAACTACTGCTGCTGACAGCCAGATTGCTGCCCGAGAATTTGAAAAGGCTGGCGTAAATATCATGGATATTTCCGGTGGTTTTTGCGGATATACCATTCCGGGAAACAATGAACAGGGATATTTTGCTCCGCTAAGTACGGCAGTTAAAGAAGCCGTTTCCATCCCGGTTATTCTTACCGGCGGCATTACCGACGTACAGGTAGCAGAACATCTATTAGCTCAGGGAAAAGCGGATCTGATTGGTGTTGGCCGCGCGGTATTCCAGGATTCGCTGTGGGCGAAAAGGGCTGTGGAAAGTATCGGATAATTGTAGGTTATGACATAAAGCCAGAGAGATGTGCGAGAGCTTGCTTATACTAGCATAGCTTTCTTTTTTGTGAGGAGTTATCCTGAAACTTAGTATTCCAGATTCTTGCGGGTATGAATGGCTAGTCTAATATTTGCGTGCTATTAACTGAGCAGGCTTGACAATAGGAACACTAGGCACTACGATTAATAATAGGAATTATATGGAAAGTTGCTTTGCGTGG
>NZ_JBYKYF010000198.1:0-5805 GCF_057736855.1 Sporomusa sp. | reverse complement strand
TCCATTTTAATCACATAGCCGTCTTGCACAGTCAAGATCAAGTGCCCATTTTTAACCGTATGCAGCGAATAACGAATTAACTCCATAACTTGTGGTGGCAAACGTCTCTTGGAATTTAGCTTTTCCACATTACACCTCCAAATTCATTATTATTTTACTCATCAGCAGCCAAACAAGATGCAATGCAAAAGTGTGCTGATTCACTTTACAACGTTGCCGACGCAGATACAGATTCAGCCACAGGTTTCTCCATTTAGCTGCTTTTTGCCTGTAGCAACATTCCCAGTCTGCAATAATTCCCAAATGTTGTGCCGAACCCAGCCAAACTCGGCTGATGAACGGATACCATCACGCGGTCTAGGCAGAAACTGCCGTTAGTGCTATCTGATTGTTGGACATCTGACCGCCTCCTTTATTGGATTGGCAAACTGCAAATCCAGCACTACCCAAGCGATAACAAATAAAACTACCAACAGGACGACTGAGGTTACAACATGCTAACAAAAAAAGGCCAAAGTACATCCTTACGGATAATACCTCAGCCTTCAGCCTTTCTGATCAGCTAAATAATAAATGATTTGAATTTAATTATACTGCCCTAAACCTGTTTGTCAATACTTTCCTGTTTATTTACGGCTGCACCCGGAAAGTTGTATTTGCGTTGCTGCATAGCGAAGGCCGGCTTCAACTGTATCACAGTATTCTGAGATAAAAATTCCCTTAGCCTGGAGCCGCTTTTTCGCATGATAGCCAATACGCATAGTCAGCAGCGCATCACAATTTTCTAAAGCCGCAAGAATTTGCTCCCTTGCAGCATCCTGGTTATCTGCATCACACTCTGACATACCGGCACAATACTTACCTACCGTCCGGGTCTCACGGAGCTGAAAATGCTGCCCATCTCCCTGGTAAATAAACAGCTTAGTAGCATGACCAAAATGCTGGTCTACCAATTTTCCATGTTTTGAAGTAACAGCAATTTGATAAACCGTCTGCGCTTTATTGCCTGCTGTTACGCTGTCTGGCAGGCGGTTACACAGCCGATATTCCTGCGAACGGTCTTCATACAGCAAACCAATAGCATCGGCCCGGCATTGCTGGCAGTGACGCATCTGACGAATCTCTCGTTGGCAAACATCCCTTAGGGCATTCAGTTCTTTCATGCTGGTCTGCGGCAAATGCGCAAAAGCACTTCCCGGAGCAGGAATTAGCGGCATAATATTGGTAACAAACACTCCCAAGTCCTTCATTTTTTTGACTACCTCAGGTATATGCCCATCCTTAACCCCTTTAATCATAACGATATTAATTTTAACCAACACACCATGTTTCACTAAATACTCAATGCCTGCCAACTGGTTATGAAGTAACAGCGCGGCTGCTTGAGCACCGATATACCGCTTCCCCTGATAGGATACAAACTGATATATTTCCGCCCCAATCCTCGGATTTAATGCATTCACAGTTACTGTAACATGATCTTTAGCAAGCTCGGGTGTTAATACTTCGCTGGTAACCCCCGGACGACTCTCATTCACACAGTCATATTTACGATTACAATAATTGCATTGCATGTTACACCGAGAGGCCACCGGTAAATGCATTCGGGCATATTTATGCAGAGCATCTGCCGAGTGCACGGATGTTTGCTTGTTTTGTCCAATACAGTAGGACTTAGCTTATCAAAACATACGCTGCCCATACTCTCACCTCACTGTTTCCAGCCTAATGCCACCTGCCACCAGCGGCAAGGGACGAACCCGGAAAATCCTTTTAAATACCAGCCGCTGCACTGCGAACCTCACCAGTTTCCATAGCTAACAGTTGATCGGCCCATGCAGCAGCCCATTTGCGTAGTTCGGCGGTTTCCAATGGGGATGGCACTTTGGATTCTGTCGTTTCTATGACCTTCTGGGCTAAACGGCTATAAATCTTTGCCTGTTCCGAATATGGTGCCGCCTCTATGGTTGTTTTTCCTTGCAGTTCAGCCTGAGTTACTGTTACCGAACGGGGAATATACTCCACCACTCGGGTTTGAGTCCGCTGTACAAAGTCATCGACGATTTCTTTGGCATAGGGAGCATTGATGGAATTGGCGATTAGCCCGCCCAGAAGAGCTCCGCCAGAATTAGAATATTTCTGAATGCCTTTAAATAAATTATTGGCTGCATAAATGGCCATAAAATCGGCCGAAGATACGGTAAATACATGCTCGGCAATACCTTCACGAATGGGTACGGCAAAGCCCCCACAAACCACATCGCCTAAGACATCATAAATAACAACATCCAAATCCAACTCTTCATACACTTTTAATTGCTTAAGCAGTTGCACGGCAGTGATAATGCCTCGCCCGGCACAGCCAACCCCCGGGGCCGGTCCGCCTGCCTCCACACAATAAACGCCATTAAATCCTTTATAGATGACATCCTCTACCTGTACTTTATTTTTCTCCCGCAGCGTGTCAAGCACTGTAGGAATATACGTACCGCCGCGTAGCGTATTCGTGGAATCAGCCTTCGGATCGCAGCCAAACTGCATGACTTTATACCCTAATTTCGATAATGCTGCACTGATGTTGGACGTTGTTGTTGATTTACCAATTCCGCCTTTGCCATAGATTGCAATTTGCTTGATTTTTTTGCTCATGTTACCCCTCCTAGATTGTTTAAAAACAAAAAAGGTCAGAATGACAGTCCGTTAGAACTGTAATTCTGACCTTTGGTTGATTCACCAATCAGTCTTATTGTACTATTATATGAACTTGTAAATATTATACTACTACTTCCAAAAAACTCAAGTTTTTTTGTGCTATGTTTTATAATATTTATTGCAGTTCCTTGACAATTTTACTTACTAATGATAGTTTATATTTATAATTATTATACTCATTAGCTGATCAGAAAGACTGAAGTCTAAAGTATTGTCTATCACAGACATACTTTAGCCATTTTGGCATATCCTGATCTTGCTGTTAAACCAATGTTACCTTGCCGACAGGCTACATTTCATACATAAGGGTGATAACTATGACTACTCGCTTTGATACCATAATTGCGCGTCAACACAGCGGCAGCACCAAGTGGGATGACGCTCCATCACTCTTTGGTTCGGAAGATGTGCTCCCATTCTGGGTTGCCGATATGGATTTTGCTGCACCGCCGGCGGTAACGGCCGCTTTAGCTGCCCGCGTTGAACATGGCATTTTTGGTTATCCTTCGCCCCATGCCTATGCTTATGATGCCGCAGCTGCCTGGCTGGAAAATCGTCATAACTGGAAAGCCAGTCCCGATTGGATGGTAAGCACCCCCGGCGTAGTAACTGCCATTGCCCTGGCTGTGCAAACATTTACCAAGCCCAATGATAAAGTCATTATCCAGCCGCCTGTGTATCCACCCTTCTTTTCCAGTGTGACAGGTCAAGGCCGCACGGTTCTGGAAAACCCTTTAATGTATAAAGATGGCGAATATCGTATGGATTTTGATGACTTAGCCATCAAAGCCAAAGAGGCTAACATGCTCATCTTGTGCAGCCCGCATAATCCTGTCGGGCGGGTTTGGTCACGGTCGGAGTTAACCCGGCTGACAGAAATCTGCTTGGAAAACAACGTATTAATCCTGGCAGATGAAATCCACGGGGATCTGGTGTATCGCGGTCATAAACATATTCCACTAGCTTCCCTGGAAACGGCTAACGCTGATAACATCATTACCCTGACAGCTCCCAGCAAGACCTTTAATACTGCCGGCCTATATACCTCCATTGCCATAATTCCGAACAGCAAATTACGCCGGCAATTTTCGCAAGTGCTCCAGCTATTGGGTATAAACAAAACCAATGTATTTGGCATCACCGCGCTAGAAGCAGCGTATCGTCATGGCGGCGAATGGCTTGATGAGCTGTTAGTTTACTTGGAAGGTAACGCCCAGTATCTGACAGAATTTATTACCGCCAATATTCCGGCGATAAAAGTCGACAAACCGCAAGGTACTTATTTAGCCTGGCTTGATTGCCGTAACCTAAATCTCCCGCAGCAAGAACTGACGAAATTCTTCGCCCACAAAGCCAAAGTTGGGCTAAATGACGGCGCGACTTTTGGTCATCAAGGCAACGGCTTTATGCGCCTAAACTTTGGCTGCCCGCGCTCACTGTTAGCAGAAGGCTTAAGCCGAATCGCCCAAGCCATCAAACAATTAGGCTAATAAAATGTAAATGTAAAGCTAATCAGGCAAAAGCTCAAAATGACTCAAATCACTTTTGAGCTTTTTTTACTCGTTTACACAAAGAGGCTTTATTCTACTCATTGCAGAATAAAGCCTCCCGGTTTCATGTGAATTTATAATACATCTGGTAAAAGTGGTTTGTTTCCACTTTTACCAGATATCTTGTCACTCCTGACAAGTATTCTCTTCATCAGGACATACAAATTTATATTCTTGGAGCTCAAGGATTGTGGGATTTACACCGCATAACGGACAGCTATTTTGTTTGTTTATCTGTAAGGTGCCAAAATGACAATATATTCCGTCCAGAAACAGCACTCTGTCGCGCAAGGTATTTCCCTGTCCTGATAATACTTTAACAGCTTCAGCGGCTTGGAGAAAGCCCATGATACCTGGCAGCGGCCCAAGCACACCAGCTTCCGAGCAAGTCGGCGTACTGCCGCCTGTGGGGATATCTGGCAGTGTGCAGCGATAGCAGTGACCTTGGGGCGTTACGATAGTCATGCATGTACCATCAAATCTAAGTACACCGGCATCAAGCATTGGTTTCTCCATAAAATAGCAAGCATCATTGACTAAAAAGCGGTCAGGGAAATTGTCAAGGGCTGCAATAACTATATCATACTTTTCCAGGATACTATAAACATTTTCTTTACTCAATGCGGTATGATACTTATGAATTGTAAGCTGTGGATTTAGATCCTGTAAAAACAAGGCAGCCGATTCCACCTTCGCCATTCCGATTCTTGACGTTGAATGAAGAATTTGCCGATTAAGATTACTGATTTCCACCGTATCATAATCTACCAGACCAATAGTACCCACACCGGCAAGTGTGAGTGCATAAGCTGCAGGTGATCCCAATCCGCCTGTTCCGACAATCAGAACTTTACTGTTTTTAAGGTCAAAATTCTCGGTAGGTATTGGTATAGAATATAATCCACCTAGGGTTTGTGCTAATTCTGTCTGACTAACGGCAGAAAACTCCATGGAAAAAAGATTACAGTTTAGAAAATCAACTGCCGTTTCGCCAATACCTAGGATCAGTTTTATTGCCTCCAGAACACACAACGGCCCCAAAAAACATTTTGAAAGAACTTCGGCAGTAATCTTGTTTTCAGGAGATGATGTATCTGCTGTTGGTTGTACATCAGACAGTTTTGCCAAGAATCCTTGCAGCTTGTCCTCGGCTTTACATACCTGGATACCGCTCTGCCAACCGTAATATAGCGCCAAGATGGTAGGAACAAAATGTCCAAAAGCAAATTCGGATTTTGCGAGAAACTCAGGATCTCCCAGCAAAATTCGCACATCACTAGCCTGTCCGTCAGCTAATGAAATTGAGACGTCAGTATTTAAATCACAAATCCGGGCAGCAAGCTTAGCAAAACCCGCGGTATCAGCAAAGGAACAATGTATGGAGCCTATACCGGCAGCAGCCAGGTAATATATTGCTGGCGCCGCAGCGCTCACATTCTCTGCATAAACAAAAACTGACGACTCTAAAAGCTTTTTTTGACCTGGCCCGCTAATTTCAGGCATTAAGATATGCCGCAAATATCTATTTATCTGTTCCTTGGGA
>NZ_JBYKYF010000197.1:2238-5830 GCF_057736855.1 Sporomusa sp. | reverse complement strand
AATAGAAAGCCGCTTTTTGCCTTACGGCATAAAAGCGGCTTTGTCTACAATCTGGCAGCGGCTAAGCCGCTGTTTTTTAGTCCCGCTTGCAATTTTCTCCGCATTCTTCCGGACAGGTAGTAAAACCCTCCGTATAATCGCAAGGCTCTAAATGGATGGTGACATCACAAGGAGCAAACCGTTCTTTTATCAACGCCTCGAGTTCATCGCATACGGCATGTGCTTTATCAAGGTGCATATTTTTTTGCAGAACAATGTGCATATCAATCAACCGATAACTACCAGACCGCCGGGTTCTAAGATGATGAAAAGCAATAACTGCCGGGTGACTGTAAACAATGGCTCTGATAGCGTCTTCCTCTTCTTTCGGTAAACTGACATCTGTCAATTGATAAATACTTTTCATTGTCATGGAAAAACCGGCTTTAAATACGATAACTGCTACAATGATCGCAATCACCGGGTCAAGCCAGTACAAACCTGTCAGTTTGATAATACCCAACCCGCAAAATACACCTAGACTTGTACAGATGTCGGCTTTAAGGTGAAGAGCATCGGCTTCCAAGGCTTGGGAACCAGTAAGTTGAGCCACAGAATACAGTCTATTCGATACCAGATAATTAACAACGATCGATAATGCCATGACGATAAGTCCGTATTCCAGATATTCCGGAGGCTGTGGATTATAAATTTTTTCTACCGCCTCGTACACAATCCAGAGTGCCGCTAAAACAATGAGTACTGCTTCGAAAGCTGCTGACAAATTCTCAATTTTACCATGACCATAAGCATGCTGGACATCAGGAGGCTCAGCAGATTTTTTTACAGCAAAAAAGGCAACAAAAGCAGCAAACAAATCGACGCCAGAATGGGCAGCTTCGGATATAATACTGACAGCACCCGTAACTATCCCAACCAATAATTTAAGTATCACAAGTAGTGTGTTTGATACTACCGATAGCCGCGCGGTTTGCTGTTTTAATTGATCGTAATCTTTAATCAAGCCCAATCCCTCCCCAAAAATGAAAAATAAGAAAGAGGACTTGGCATATGCCAAGTCCTCCTGGACGCCGGCAGAAGCCTTAGTCGTGCTTATGCGCTTCGAATATATACATTCGGGAGACTAAAATAAACCTGCGGGCCAATAGATCCCGCAGGCTTTTTCCTGCTGCTTGCCGCCCGACTGCGCCTTGTTATCAAGGCCGCCTATTCCTACTGTTATTATATTAACACAGTCGGCAAGAGGTGTAAAATTGGTGGAGGGATATTTAGCTTATTAGCCTATATGCACAACATGTTGTACTGGATAACCCACCGCTGCCAGACGTTCAGTAAATGCCTTCACATCTTTAATATCAGCTCGGATAACTACTTCATATTGCCCATCATCAGTCGGATAGCTGACAAAGCTACCAATACTAACACCAAACTCTTTGAATACCCCGGAAATATCGTGAATAACGCCCATTCGGTCAGGAACAACAATACTTAAACGAGTTTTTCCCTGTGGTAATCCCATGAGATCGACAAAGGTTTTAAATATGTCTGTCTCGGTTAAAATTCCGACAACTTGCTGATTCTGGTCAAGAACAACCAAACCACCAATTTTGTGGTTATACATTAAAAGCGCCGCTTCCTCAATGGTGGCGTCTGCATGTACCGTCACTACCTTTTTGGTCATAATGTCTTTAACCTGCATTTTTGCCAAAAGGTAGTTGAGTTCAAACACTGACAGTGAAGTAGCCGGCGAAGCTGATACTTCACTGAGATCCCGATCGGTGACAATACCCACAAGTTTGCCATTATCCACAACCGGTAAACGGCGAAACTTGTTACTGCGCATAATTTGCAGCGCATCGAGAATAGTCGTCGCAGACGTTATGGTAGTGGGATTGGGTGTCATTCTTTTGGATACAATCATACATAACACTCCCCTACGTGTATTTTCCCAATGGATATCGGGCGGTTGTTATCCACCCAGGTAGGCTTTACGTACCTCTTCACTTTCAGCCAACTGTCTAGCATCACCTGACAAAGTTACCCGGCCAGTTTCCAGGACATAGGCCTTATGAGCAATGGATAATGCCATATGAGCATTTTGCTCTACCAGTAAGATAGTAGTACCTGTTTCATTAATATCTTTAATAATTGAAAATATTTCTTTTACCAACAGCGGTGCCAAACCCATCGATGGTTCATCCAAGAGCAGAATTCGCGGCCGGCTCATTAGTGCCCGACCCATCGCCAGCATTTGCTGCTCACCGCCGGAAAGGGTCCCTGCTAACTGGCTACGCCGTTCAGCTAACCGTGGAAACCGTGCAAATACAGCATCCATATCGGCTTTAATTTCTTTAGAATTAGTACGAAGATAAGCACCCAGTTCCAAATTTTCCAATACCGTCATATGGGCAAATACCCGGCGGCCTTCCGGAACTTGGGAAATTCCCAGTTTAACAATGTTCTGGGCAGCCATACCGGCAATATCTTGCCCTTCGAAAGTAATCCGTCCGCTTTTAGGTTTTAACAGACCAGATATGGTACGCAAGGTAGTGCTTTTACCAGCACCGTTAGCTCCAATCAAAGTTACGATTTCACCCTGCTGAACATCAACACTAATACCTTTGAGTGCGTGAATAGCGCCATAATATACGTTTATATTATCAATTTTTAACATTGTCATGCCCCTTATACCTCCTCGCCGAGGTAGGCCTCAATAACCCGCGGATTATTTTTAATTTCCTGAGGCGTACCATGAGCAATAATACTGCCATATTCAAGGACATAAATGCGCTCACACACACCCATAACCAGGCTCATGTCATGTTCAATTAACAAAATCGTCAGATCGAACTTATCTTTTATCCAGCGAATCATTTCCATGAGTTGCAGTGTTTCTTGAGGATTCATGCCGGCAGCAGGTTCATCCAGAAGCAGCAGCTTAGGCTGTGCTGCCAGTGCACGAGCAATTTCCAAACGCCGTTGTTCGCCATAAGGCAAATTCTTGGCTATTTCATCTTTTCTATGGGCAAGCTGAAATATCTCCAAAAAATTTAGTGCTTTTTCTTCAATTTCAGCCTCTTCCCGATGGTAGCGACCAATGCGAAAGAACGCTTCTGCCAAACCATATTTTACGTGGAAATGATAGGCTATTTTTACATTGTCAAGGACGCTTAAATCGGAAAACAGCCTAATATTCTGAAACGTACGGGCAATCCCGCGCTGTGTAATTTGATAAGGTTTTAGACCAACAATACTTTTTCCGTCAAATTCAATTTGACCTTCTGTCGGTTCATATACCCCGGTCAAAAGGTTAAACACTGTTGTTTTGCCCGCGCCATTAGGGCCGATAAGACCCACCAGTTCGCCTGGCGCAATGTCGACTTCGAAGTTGGAAACTGCTCTTAAGCCGCCAAAGACTTTCGATAACTTAGTTGCTTTGAGTAAAGCCATCTTTCTTGCCTCCTGTCACGCGGCTAAACATTTTTAAGCTTAGCTCTTTATTGCCAAACAAACCTTGCGGACGATACAGCATGAGGGTAATAAGCAGCACCGAGTAAATAATCATCCGAAACTCAGGGTAGCTAGCCAGAGC
>NZ_JBYKYF010000197.1:0-2228 GCF_057736855.1 Sporomusa sp. | reverse complement strand
CCGATACAAAGGTCAACAAAACAGCGCCGGTAATACTGCCAGTAATACTGCCCAGACCGCCTAATACCACCATTGTCAAAATATCAAACGATTTCATGAAAGTAAAAGAGGCTGGATGGGCAATATAAAAGTAATGCGAAAATAGCGATCCAGCCACACCAGCAAAAGCTGCCCCGATGGTGAAGGCTAATACTTTATATTTTGTTGTATCAATACCCATGGCTTCTGCTGCAATTTCGTTCTCGCGAATCGATATGCAAGCCCGCCCATGTGTTGAATTCACAAAGTTTTTAATGACAAATACGGTAAATACAACAAACACAAATACCCAAGTAAAATCAGTATAACGTGGAATCCCCATAAAACCGGAAGCGCCACCAACATATTGGATGTTCAAAATACAAATCCGGATAATTTCGCCTAACCCTAAGGTTGCAATTGCCAGATAATCGCCTTTTAATCGCAACGTCGGCAGACCAATGGCAAAACCCAATACCCCGGCTGCCATCGCACCACCAATAATCGCAACCAAAAACGGCAATTGCATTTTCACCGTAAGCACAGCACTTACATAGGCACCGACAGCCATAAATCCAGCATGGCCTATGGAAAACTGACCAGTAAAACCATTAATAAGATTAAGGCTTACGGCCAAAATAATATTAATACCGATTAAAATTATATTAAGCTGCCAAAACGAACCAATGATATCTGCCAGCATTAGACCTTGGATAATAGCGTATCCGAGAAAACAGGCCAATAATGCCTTCATATCTGTTTTTGTTTTATTATTCATGGCCTGTCACCTACACTTTCTCCCGGACATTTTTACCCAAGAGGCCTGCCGGTCTCCATAATAAAATAATAATCAGGATGGCAAAAGCTGCTGCATCCCGGAACGTGGAAGACCAGAAGCCGCTGACTAATGCTTCAATAACACCTAAAATCGTACCGCCAAGCATAGCGCCCGGGATATTGCCAATACCACCCAGAACGGCGGCAACAAAGGCCTTTAGACCTGGCATAATGCCCATGAGCGGATCAATGGAGTTATAGTAAATACCAACAAGTACGCCAGCCGCAGCCGCTAGCGCTGAACCAATACCAAACGTAAATGAAATTACTTTATCAACATCAATACCCATGAGACGGGCGGCATCGGTATCAAAGGACACAGCACGCATAGCCTTGCCCATTTTGGTATAGTGTACGACATAGGTCAGAGTGACCATCAGTAGCAGGGATACCCCCAAAATGACGATTTGCTGGTTATTAATCACCAAGCCGCCCAAATTATAAACCTCCGCAGTAAATATTGCCGGGAAGGTTCGCGGCTGTGGTGTCACCATAAGCATTCCGCCATATTCCAAAAACAACGATACACCAATAGCTGTAATTAATATGGCAATTTTAGGTGCGCTTCTTAGTGGACGATACGCAACCCTTTCGATAACCATACCTAAAATACTGGCAACAGTCATAGCAAAAATCAGTGCTGGTACAAAGGAAAATTTAAATACCGTGGTAGCAAAAAACCCTGCATAGGCGCCCACCATATAAATATCGCCGTGAGCAAAGTTGATCAACCTGATTATACCGTAAACCATAGTATAACCCAATGCTATGAGCGCATAAATACTGCCCAGGGATATACCATTAATTAATTGTTGTCCAATCTGTGCGATAAAGTTTGAAGATTCCAATGCGCTCTCCCCTCTCCATTTTCAAATAATATATAGTGTATATGAAAGGCCGGTTGGTCCGGATGACCGGAGCAAAAACTCCGGCCACAGGGAACGCAACACACCTTATTTAAGGATTAACCTTTTCTCTAAAGGTTTTATTGCCGTCTTTCATCTCAATAATTACAGCGCTCTTAATCGGATCATGATTGGCATTAAAAGTGATTAAACCGGAAACTGCCTGATAATCTTTGGTTTTGGCCAATTCATCTTTGATCTTGACAGGATCAGCACTGTTAGCACGTTTTATGGCTTCAATAACCATCATGGTAGCATCATAGGATAGAGCCGCAAAAGCGTCTGGAGTTTGATTGTATTCTTTTTTATAAGCTTCAACAAACGTTTGCACCGCCGGGCTATTATCATCAGGCGAGTAGTGATTACTGAAGAAGGTATTATTTAAAGCTTGTGCGCCAGCAATTTCCGGAAGTTTAACCGAATCCCAGCCGTCACCGCCAAGGAAAGGTACAGTAAGACCAAGCTCAC
>NZ_JBYKYF010000196.1:0-5851 GCF_057736855.1 Sporomusa sp. | reverse complement strand
CTCCTGTTGGTCAAACCGGCTGGTCTTTAATTATTAGTGTTTATGAAGCCGAAATGACGAAAGATATAACAGCAATGGCTCAGCAGATACTGGGAGTGTGTGTGGTTGGTCTACTGCTGCTAATTGTGATTATTTACTTGGTAGCCAATTCCATTGCCCGGCCAATTACCAGGATGGCGGCAACTGCCGAAAGTATTGCCAGCGGTGATTTGCGTATTGACAGTCAGGCGCTGACAGGACTGTCAAATGATGAAGTGGGCAATTTGGCTGCCAGCTTTAAAACTATGACCGAACATTTACAGCAGGTGATTAAACAAGTAGTCCAAGCAGCGGAACAAGTTGCAGCCTCCAGCGAACAGCTTACGGCTGGTGCGGAACAATCCGCTCAGGCTACGGTGCAGGTAGCAAACAGTATTAATGAGGTAGCACGTGGGGCCGAAAAACAATTAAAAGCCGTTAACGATGCCTCCGCTATTGTGTCGCAAATGTCGGCAGGTATCCAGCAGGTTGCCGCTAATGCGAATGAAGTAGCAAACGTAGCCGAGAAAACGACGAGTGCAGCGATACAGGGCAATAAGGCAGTAGATGCGGCCATTAGCCAGATGGTAAGTATCGATCAGACTGTCTCCAGTTCAGCACAGGTAGTTAGAAAGCTTGGTGAGCGTTCCAAAGAAATTGGCCAGATTGTTGATACCATTTCAGGAATTGCTGGACAGACGAACTTATTGGCCTTAAATGCGGCTATCGAGGCTGCGCGGGCTGGCGAACAGGGCAGAGGTTTTGCTGTCGTAGCGGAAGAAGTGCGCAAACTTGCCGAACTATCGCAGGAGGCGGCTAAACAGATTGCTAGCCTGATTACAGAGATTCAAACCGAGACCGATAGTGCCGTTACTGCGATGAATGAAGGCGCGCGGGAGGTTAAGGTCGGTTCCGAAGTGGTTAACACAGCTGGACAGGCATTTAAGGAAATCGTCATGTTGGTCGGTGCAGTTTCTGCGCAAATCAAGGAAATCTCGGAGGCCATTCAACAAATGGCTGTTGGCAGTCAACAAATCGTGTCCGCCGTTGAAGAAATTGATCATATCAGCAGAGACACTGCCGGACAGACCCAGACGGTTTCGGCTGCTACCGAAGAACAGACAGCTTCCATGGAAGAAATCGCAACCTCCAGTCAGGCACTGGCAAAAATGGCAGAAGATCTGCAGCAGGTTGTCAGCAAGTTTAAAGTATAATCGCATTGTACAAGATATAAGAAAAACATGGTCTTTGGCTTTCGTGTAAAGGCCATGTTTTTCTTTTGGCTGGTACTCGGTCCGAATTGGCGCTGTTCATGCGATATAAGTATGCAAAAATGATATAGATAGTGGTCAAAATAGATATTTAAAATATACATAAATTTTTGCTATAATTTTGTCAAAGCAAGTATGATTTGCAGTTTTCTGATACCTGCTGTTATCAATCATCGGGGGAATTTTCATGGAACTAAATTATGTACATGTAGTTAGTTTAGTTATTACAGTTATCATCGTAATTGGAAGTGGTATATTTTCTGCCCGAACCATAACATCGGCGGAAGGCTATAGCTTGGGCGGACGGTCATCCGGGGTAACGCTGATTGCAGGCAGCATTGCCGGCACGGTTATTGGCGGCGGTGCCACTGTCGGAACAGCCCAGATGGCATTTTCTCTGGGACTTTCCGCTTGGTGGTTTACATTGGGGTCAGGTGTGGGCTTTATTATCATGGGCCTGTTTTATGCCCGGCCGCTACGTAATACGGCTTTGGAAACCATTCCGCAGTATTTGGTCCTCAATTATGGGAAAGCAGCGGGGCCGGTAGCCAGTGTGATTTCGTCGATTGGAATTTTTTTAAGTGCTGTGGCGAGTTGTTTACCCGGTATCCAGATTATTGCAGCAATGTTTAAGATTACTCCCTGGCTGGCAGCGATCATCCTCATGACTCTTGTCGCTGCTTATGTTTTTTTTGGTGGCATGAAAGGTGCCAGCATATCCGGACTTATGAAAATGATTATTATCTGGGTTACCTTGTTTGTGGCAGGAGCAACTGCCATAGTTGCTTTGCTGGATATGCCAAACGTTACAACGGTGTTACCTGCATATCCCTGGTTCAGTCTTTTTGGCAAAGGGATTTCGGCAAGTTTGGGGAATCTGTTCTCTATGATTGTAGGTATTGTTTGCACCCAAACTTATATCCAAGCCATATTTTCAGCTTCTGACTCACGCACGGCGGCTGCGGGGGCGTTTGCCGCCGCATTAGTTATTATTCCGGTTGGCCTGCCGTCAATCGCGATTGCCATGTTTATGCATGCCGCCCATCCGGATGTCTTACCCATCTTGGTTCTGCCCAGCTATTTACTGCAATACCAGCCAGCTTGGCTGGGCGGAATTGGCGTAGCCGGCATATTGCTGTCACTTATTGGGTCAATTGCCGGACTGGCATTAGGGATTGGCACTATGATTTCTAAAGATATTTGCAATGAACTGCTAAAAATAAAAAACAGCACAACTATATTATGGATAAACCGTATTAGCGTACTGGTAGTTACCTTGCTGGCTGCTTCAATTGCCATGTTACATCTACATTCCCAGGTACTAACCTGGAATTATATGTCTATGGCTTTGCGGGGGGCCGGTGTATTCTTGCCGCTAACCTTGGCCATTTTTACTCCAGGAAGGTTAACAAGGGGCTGGGCAGTTGCTTCTATGATTTTGAGTACCCTGGCTGCTGTAGTTGGAGCAACCGTTCTTAATGTACCTATAGATCCTTTGTATATTGGTATTGCGGTAAGTGCTGTAATTATAGCGGCAGGACTGCTGCTGGAAAGAAAAAAACAACTGGCGAAATAACGTACACTTCTGTTTTTTGGGTTACTCTGCATGTAATTTAGGATATACTGATAGTGAGGGTAAGTTTTCAGGAATAGGAGTGTATGCTGTGAATCGATACAGTGATATGCAAGCTCGTTTTTCCGGTATTCATGATTTGATGAAATTCAGGGTTACCGAAATATTGTTGATTTCTACTGCATACGATGCCTATGTGCTTGAAGAAGATGGACGATTAACTGAGCAGATTTATCATCATTTTAATGACTTGAACATTCCGTTTATCCCCCGGATTCATTGGGTGGCTGATGGGGAGGATGCCTGGGAAGAATTGAAAATGAGAAATATCCATCTGATCATTACTATGTCCCGCATAAGTGATATAAGCTCATTTGAGGTCGAAAAAAGAATCCATAAGGCTTACCCCCATATTCCGATTGTTATGCTTACCTATGAGCGGCTGACTCCGGACATGATTGCCCGTATCCGGGAATGTTCTTGCATAGACAGGGTATTTCATTGGTCGGGAGATAATAAAGTTCTTGTAGCGATTATTAAGTATATTGAAGACAAGCTCAATGTAGAAGCAGACAGCAAGTTAGGCGTTCAGGCTATCCTTTTGGTGGATGACTCTCCAGTTTATTATTCGCAAATATTGCCTACTATTTATACAGAAATTTTGACTCAGACTCGGTATTTGGTATTGCATGCCATGAATGTAAAACATGGTTTGCTAAGGGTTCGTCTCAGGCCGAAGATTCTTCTCGCGGAAACCTATGAAGAAGCCATGGAAATTGTTAGCAAGTATCGCTATAATTTGCTAGGGATCATATCTGATGTAAGGTTTCCCAAGAATGGTGTACTGCACCCTCAGGCAGGAATTGAATTAAGTAACATTGTGCGGGAGATCATTCCTGATCTGCCATTTTTACTCCAGTCCGAAGAAGCAGAAAACACCGAAATCGCCAAAGCTTTGCAGCTTGATTTTATTAACAAAAACTCGCCCCAATTGCTGCATGATATACGCAGTTATATTTTGGAAAATTACGGTTTTGGTTCTTTTGTTTTTAAATATCCTGACGGCAGGGTGATTGCTGAAGCAACTGACATTACTAGCCTGGAAAGAATAATCCGGGATCTGCCGGATGAGAGCCTATGCTATCATGCAAAGAAAAATGATTTTTCACGCTGGTTCCGCGCTCGGGCCGAAATCGAGGTAGCGGATAAATTGAGGTTCGTAGATATAGAACATGTTGCCAGTGCTGCTGATATTCGGGCATATATTCTCAAAGTACTGAGTGATTATTTTAAAAAATACCAATCTGGTTTGGTTTTAGATTTTGAAGGACTCTCCAAAAAAGATATGGAAAATGCCTTTATAAAACTGGGGACAGGCTCTTTAGGGGGGAAAGCCAGAGGGATTGCTTTCATGAACGTCATGATTGGCAAAGCTCAATTAGCAGATAAGTACGAAGATATGAAAGTGAAGGTGCCGCGGTCATTTGTAATTGGCAGTGATGTTTTTGAACAATTTATTGAAGAAAATACATTGTATGCTTTTCTTGCTACATCCCCATCAGAAGCCGAGATTGCACAAAAATTTACAGAAAGCGCATTGCCGATGGCTACTAAAGAAAATCTGCGTGTTCTGACCCAATATATAACATGTCCTTTGGCGGTCCGTTCATCAAGCATTTTAGAGGACTCACGGGTATTGCCTTTTGCCGGTATCTACAATACTTATGTGGTTCCCAACTGTCATGAAAACCCGGAAATTCGGCTAAAGCAGCTTGAAGATGCAGTTAAGCTGGTGTATGCTTCTGTATTTTATAAAGCGCCGGTGCAATATGCTAAGAATGCGGATATCCGGATAGAAGAAGAAAAAATGGCTGTTCTTATCCAGGAATTGGTGGGAGAACGGTATGGTGACTACTATTATCCGGCCATTTCCGGTGTGGCTCAGTCTTATAACTTTTATCCATATGATCCGTTGAAACCAGAAGATGGAATTGTAAGTCTGGCACTGGGATTAGGAAAAGCCATTGTGGAAGGGGAGCAAGTATACCGCTTTTCCCCGGCTTATCCCAAGCTTAACCCGCTTGTTTCCAGTCCTAAGGAGTATCTGGAAAAATCGCAGCATTCCTTTTATGCGATAAACCTAAAGGATTCGGCTGACATTACATTGCGTGCGGATGAAGATTATATTTACAAAAAGCTGCTGATTTCTCAGGCGCATAAAGATCAGTCTCTGGGGTATATTGGCAGCACGTATTCTATTGAAAACGACTGCATATATGACAACATATATCAGCCAGGCCCCAAACTGGTAACATTTGCTCCGATTCTCAAGTATAATCGGCTGCCGCTGAGGCAAATTATTAAAGACTTGCTGGGGTTGGGAAAGCAGGCGTTTGGCAGCGAGGTGGAAATCGAGTTTGCTGTCAATATTCCAAAGGATAAAAGCAAACCTAAAGAGTTTTATTTCCTGCAAATCCGTCCGATGGTTGTTGGTAGAGAATCATTTGAGGTTAGTATGAATGAACAGCAGGAATTCTGGTGTTTCAGCCAGCGAACCATTGGCAATGGCAGCTATCAACATATCCACGATATTATTTTTGTTGATCCGGTGGCCTTTAATTTGCAGGACACTGTTCAAATTGCTAATGAAATTGGTGAGTTAAATCAGTTGCTAGTAAAGGAGGGGCGCCGCTGTATTCTTATTGGCTTTGGCAGAATGGGCACATCGGACCGCTGGTTAGGAATTCCTTTGTCCTGGGAACAGATGTCTCAGGCGATGATTATCGTGGAAGTTGATCTTAAAAACCTTCGCCCAGAACCTTCACTTGGCAGTCATTTTTTTCATAATTTGACGGCTACTGGTATGGGATATTTTCACATCCAGTATGATAATCAAGCTGCCGGCATGCTTGATTGGGAATGGCTGAACAGTCAGCCTGTCTTTAAACAAACCAAATCTGTCAAGCTGGTTAGGAGGGAGGAGCCATTT
>NZ_JBYKYF010000195.1:5625-5874 GCF_057736855.1 Sporomusa sp. | reverse complement strand
CCAATGTGTTCAGTAATGGTTTTAGAACCAAATATACCAACAGGCAGCTTCAAGACTTCCCGACCACTTTTTAAATACCCAATTTCAAGATCACCCTTCATTTCATTCAGTAAGGCTGTATCATCTGCTGTTAAGCCACGAACTTCGCAGAAAAAATCTGGACAAGTTTTCGGATTAAATAGTTGCCCTTGTCCATCCGCGTAGCAAAGTTGTTCGGCAATACCAATCTTCACTGTATGGTTACCACCT
>NZ_JBYKYF010000195.1:4721-5615 GCF_057736855.1 Sporomusa sp. | reverse complement strand
TAAATAAAAGTCAAGCTCATCTTGATTGGTTACTTGTCCATTTTCATCAAGTTTACTCATTAAATAGCTGACACCACTCATACCTGACCAGCGTGATTTGATTTTAAAATCGTAGGCACGAATGTAGAACCGATCATTATTTTTACCTTCAACCACTAAAATATCGCCAAAATCAACATCTTGATTAGGAGCAACGACAAATTCAATATAAGTGCCTTTGGCGTAAGTAAGGCGTCCTTTATATTCTGACATATGTTTGCCCCCTTATTAAATGTTTATTGCTAACGATTTTAGTGTGCGCTAAAACACAAAAATAAAACAGGGGTTATTTTCCCTGTTTTATTCCGAACTGTCTAGTTTAAATTTTTCCAAACAAATTTAGTTTTTCTGCCGCCAAATAGGACGATAAGCCCGCGGCGGCTGAAGAATTTCTGCAAAAATCAAGCCATTTTGTATGACTTGTGGTGATAACTTCCCCTGCCAGGGTGAAACTGGCTCTGTTGGGTGCGGAACTTGTATAGGTGCCGGCATAGCCACAGGCGTTTTTTGCGGAACGTCCCAGGTCTTAGGCATAGAACCCTCAAAATATACCTCTGGTTGTTCTACAGGCTTACTTTTAATTTTTACCGGTTGCGGGTCGGTGCTAACTGGCGGAGGGGTTTTTGCTGGAATATCCGGATACTCGTACTCCTCTGGTCGTTTACGTTTTTTTAGCAACTCAGGCACAAGATAAAGTAACAGCATGAGTAGTAGCGGAATGAATGAATCCATAGCTTCACCAACCTATTTGTCTTTTCCCAGATCACCTGAATGTGGATCCGCAGCTATGGGCCCAGCTTTAGCGATGGTTTCACGCATCTGGGTATCTGCCAGTACATTGTTCATATGATAATA
>NZ_JBYKYF010000195.1:0-4711 GCF_057736855.1 Sporomusa sp. | reverse complement strand
CACCAATGCGACCTTCTTTTAAAGCAATCGCCAACGCTTTTGGTACTTCCGCCTGCGATTCTACCACTTTAGCCTGCATTTCTTGCGTAAACGCACGCATTTCTTGTTCCCGCGCAACAGCCATGGCTCGCCGTTCTTCGGCTTTTGCCTGCGCAATGCGTTTATCAGCTTCGGCCTGGTCTGTTAACAATTCAGCACCAATATTTCGCCCAACATCAACGTCGGCAATATCAATAGACAAAATTTCAAAAGCAGTTCCGGAATCAAGTCCTTTAGTTAATACAGTACGGGAAATATGATCAGGATTTGCCAATACATCTTTATGGTCATCAGTCGAACCCACTGTAGTAATGATACCTTCGCCAACTCTAGCTAAGACAGTAGCTTCGCCTGCACCGCCAACCAAACGGTCAATATTAGCCCTGACAGTAACCCTTGCCTTAACTTTAAGCTCAATGCCATTTTTAGCTACCGCTGATACAAGCGGAGTTTCAATTACTTTAGGGTTAACACTCATTTGGACAGCTTCAAGCACATTCCGACCAGCTAGATCTATGGCTGCAGAACGTTCGAAAGGCAACGGAATATCTGCACGATGAGCGGCAATTAAGGCATCAATTACCTTATCAACATCGCCTCCCGCCAAAAAATGAGCTTCGAGTTGATTTACATTTACATCCAACCCGGCTTTATTTGCCTTGATTAATGGATGCACAATTTTAGCTGGCGGAACTCGCCGAAGTCGCATACCAACTAAGGTAAAGATACCAACATTGACTCCGGCCGCTAAGGCGGAAATCCAGAGTCCTAGTGGCACAAAATGCAAAAAAACACCAATCGCGACAATTACTAAAAAAATAAACAAAGCACTACCCACTAAAGCTGATAACATATATGACCTCCTACTATTTATCGGAATTTACTGGACGAACGACAATACGGTTTCCGGTTATACTCACCACCTTAACTACTATATTAGGCTCGACATATTGTCCTTCAGACACTACATCAAGTTGAACACCGTCGATAATCACAGCGCCTGCCGGCCGAAGGCCTGTAAGTGTCACTCCTGTTTTACCCAAAAACTGACTGTAATCTTGACTGCTGCTAAAACCGGCATTTTTGGTCGCGGCCTCTTTTAAAATGAGTCGTGACCATAACTTACTGGATGGCAGATGTTTTAACAAGAACAGAAATACTACAATGGCAACTGCCAAACTGATTGCCAACATATTTATAGCAGTAGCATTTGCTCCTAGGGTTAAAAACAGGCTGGCAAATATAGCAATAACACCGGCAATCCCAAATATCCCTACACCAGGTGTATAGAGTTCAACCAGAATAAGTAGAAGACCACTGAGAAACAGAAGAATTTCCAGCCACCCGGCGATACCAGTAAGCCACTGGCTGCCAAAAAAGAGCAAAGCCGCAATCAGACCAATAACAGCAGCAACCCCTAAGCCGGCAGTTTTAATTTCGGTTAATACTGCCAAAAATATCACTGACATCAAGAATGACTGAACTGTTGGATTAGACAGCCAACCTACCAGATTCTCCTGCCAACTTGGTACATACTCTATGACTTCACAATCTGCTAAACCATAATGCGCAAGAACGGTTTTCCTGTCAGGCGCTACTAGATCAGCATAACCGACTTGAGTGGCCTGGTAATCCGTAAGAGCCAAAATTTGACCAGATTCGGCATAACCGGGAAAGCCCAATGATTTATCTACCATAGCTTCAGCGATCTGGGGATTGCGGCCAGTTCGGTTAGCTGTAGCAGCAAACTCAGCTTTTAATGCAGCTACTGTTTTTTCAGTAGTTGGTATTGGTTCGGCTGCCCCGATGCTTCCTCCTGGCGCTATTGCAATATGTTTATGTGAAATAGCAATCAGCGCTCCTGCTGACCAAGCACGATTTTTTATATAACAGATAGTCGGCACCGTTGAATTGATAATCATATCGCGGATGCTAACAGCGGCATCAACTAGACCACCAAAAGTATCAATTTCAATTAAGACGGCTTGCGCCTGTTCGTTATCGACATCAGCCAAAGCTTTACGAACAAGTGCAGCTTGACCACCGTTTATTTCTCCTTTAATCGATATACAGATGACCGGCCCCGTACTGGCCGCTATCGGTCTTTCTGCAAATAGTATAGTAAATAAGGCCGCCATTATAATAACTACAAATTTATGGCAAATAATATTTCGCAAATTCTCACCTCAAATCAATTGATACATGCTCTTACCAATCATTATTAGTTTATTCGCCATCATTTGCCAGTATTCCTGTTAGCTATAAATTACAATTGTCGAAAGTTTGAATATTCGTTATTTTTATAAAATGCTTGACTTGTCGAATAATGTATGTTATTGTCTTAATATAGTCAAGTGAAGCTTACACAACATTAAATACAGTAACATTTCTAGCAATATACATTTACTATTTATACTTTTTCGTAGTAATCGGCGCAGTTTATTGTAATAATTTTACTTAATTATTCATAGTAATTTATGCAGTTTATTCGTAGTAACTTTTTCAACTACTCTCAGCAACTAACGCAGTTTATTTGTAATAGTCTCCTTTCAACTCATCGTAGTACCATTATAGCAACAATATCTACTACCTCTCTTAGCATAAGCTACAGTAAATTAATTATCAGGATTTACGGCCAGCTTCACTAACTACAGAAAAGACAAGCAAATGCTTGTCTTTTCTCTTTTGTTTATAATTATCTATCAAAGCATTATGTATCATTCAAATAAACTAAAATCCGGCGTTAAAAACGCCGGATTAAAATTGTTCTACTGCTGATTTAAGAATTCGCGTACAATGCTATTTACGAACTTACCGTCAGCACGACCCTTAATTTTTGGCATCAGTATAGCCATAACCTTGCCCATATCTTTGATGCTGGCTGCTTGAGACTCTATAATCGCTTCATTCACAAGAGTCCTTACTTCTTGTTCGCTTAATTGTTGAGGAAGGTACTGCATCAGAATGTCGATTTCTTTTTCGAGGTTCTCTACCAAATCAGGACGATTACCTTTTTTAAACTCTTCAATCGAATCCCGGCGCATTTTGACTTCTTTAGCCAGCACATCCAAAACTTCTTCTTCAGAAAGTTCTTTTTTCTTATCAATTTCTAGGTTTTTGATACTCGCACGCACCATGCGAATAACAGAAAGCTGAAATTTTCCACCTTCTCTATCCTTCATGGCCTGCTTCATATCTTCTGCAAGCTTGTCTTTAATAGACATTCAACTGATACCTCCGAAACTAGTTAAACTTACGTTTACGTGCAGCTTCGGATTTTTTCTTGCGTCTTACGCTAGGTTTCTCATAATGCTCGCGTTTTCTAACTTCCGCAAGAACCCCGGCTTTTTGACATGTACGCTTGAACCGGCGGAGTGCGCTGTCAAGCGATTCATTTTTGCCTACTTTTACTTCAGACATCTGATCTCCCTCCCTCCACTAGAACCATTACGAGGAAGTGTACTTGAATAACATACACCTAATTATTATATACCAAAACGCTGAATATTGTCAATATTAGCCTGGAGGCCATGTCATAAAACGTCCGCCCAAAATGTGGAAGTGGAGATGATAAACAGTTTGCCCACCATTATCTTTGGTATTAATGACTGTCCGGAATCCATCTTCAGCTACTCCAGCGATTGCAGCAATCTTCGGAATTGTCGTCATGATATGACCAAGCAGCTCGACCTCATCAGGCGCCACTTCAAGAATATTGGCAATATGCTTTTTTGGTATGACCAATATATGTACAGGGGCGACGGGATTTATATCCGGAAATGCAATAAGATGTTCATCTTCATAAATAGCATTTACCGGAACAGTCTTAGCCGCAATTTTACAAAAAATACAGTCCTGCTGCATAGGTATCCCTCCCCTCAGTATTAGATAGTAATATACATTTGTTCAATAAAATATTCTTCTTGCATTATATAAAATCCTGCCAGAAATTATGATACCTAAGAAATTATTCTACTATTTGCCCCCAGAGCCCATCTTGGTGCAACCGCGTAATAATAACCTTACCTATTTGACCAATATTCTGCTGACCACCGGCTGCATAAACCCGCACATAATTCCCGGTTAGACCTGAGAGTAACCCTTCTGTTTCGTTCATTTCGAACAATACCTCAAGTGTCTGTCCAATTAATGATTGGTGAAATACTTCTGCCTGCTTATCAGCAAGCTCTTGCAAACGCTGAGCCCGGCGTTTCTTTTCTGCTTCAGGTACTTGCGCCGAAAAAGTTGCAGCAGGAGTACCTGTCCGACGCGAATAAGGAAAGACATGGATTTTAGCAAATGGCATTGTGCTGACAAAATCCAATGTATTGGCAAACATTTCATCAGTTTCTCCGGGAAAACCAACAATAATATCTGTCGTAATAGCAATATCTGTAACACGCGCGATAATACCGGTAATTAATTCCCGATACTGTGCAGTAGTATAGTGCCTGTTCATAGCTACTAGTATCCTGTCATCCCCTGACTGCAGCGGCAGATGTAAATGATGGCAAAACCGGTTGTCTGTCAACATTAGATTCATTAAACTGTCAGATACTTCAACCGATTCCAGTGAACCTAGACGTAAGCGTTTAAGACGATTACCTCCCACATCTAAAACCGTCTTGACGGCATCAACAAGTGTAATCTCTTGTTCCTCATTTGAAAAATC
>NZ_JBYKYF010000194.1:0-5883 GCF_057736855.1 Sporomusa sp. | reverse complement strand
CCTGCTCCACTACACTTTATGCTTTACCCCAACATTTGACAAAGAACCCTTTTTTTTTTGCTTTGTAGATGATGAATAGGCTCAGTTTTTCTAAACTTACCAGAAGATTAGGTGAAATGATTGTTCCGCAGACAGACTTATCCTGTGAGAAGGGGTCTGGCCGTTAAGAGGAAAAGCTTACAATACAAATAGGTAAGAGGTATTGTGAACTAACTGCATAACAAAAAAGTCCCCAAGGTGGTATTTTAATTAAGCAATAGTGGAATAGTATAAAAAAGTGCTTGTTTATAGTTCAAACAGAAGAGTGAGATACACTTAGATGTGGGAGGAATTCTAAATGGATATTTCTATAGCAGCAATAATGTCAATAGTTGCCTTGGTGATTGTTGTAATTATTAGCTGTGTTAATGAAGATCTCAATGTTGGTTTCCTTAGCATTGCATTTGCCATAATTGTTGGCGGCATTTGGGGCGACACGGCAGGCACGAAAATTCTTGGCTATTTCCCAACCAGCTTATTTATGATTTTGGTTGGAGTGACCTTTCTTTTCGGGATAGCACAGACCAACGGAACCATGGAAAAACTAACGGCTTACTCGGTTCGGTTATGTAAAGGCAATACGGCGATTGTGCCATTAATCGTGTTTTTACTGACAACCTTTATTGTTACGATCGGACCTGGCAATATTGCTGGTACTGCACTGATGGCTCCTGTGGCAATGGCAATTGCTACCAGGATTAACATGCCGGCCTTTCTTATGACCTTGTTGGTTGTCGGTGCCGCAAATGGTGCAGCTTTCTCACCGTTTGCGCCGACGGGTATTATTTCTAATGGTATTATCGCTAAAATGGCACCAGAACTAGGGATTGCAGCCGATCAACTGAGTGGTTTAGCTTGGAAGATTCATTTTAACTCAGAAGTAGCGCAAGGCTTTGTAAATATCGGCGGCTTCTTTGTTCTTGGCGGCTGGGCTTGGATTCAGAAACAGCGTGGTCAGGCTCTGGATATTGATGAATTGGCTCCTCGGCCTGAGCCGTTTAATAAGCATCAAATGCTAACCCTTGCGGCGGTTTTCATCCTTATCCTTTTGGTTATTTTACCTGGTTTGCCTGCTACTAAAGGCTTATTTTCAAATGCTATGCTGAACATCTTAGCTAATGTAGGAACTATCGCTTTTATTCTTGCCGGCATACTTATGCTGACTGGTTCAGGTGATAGCAAAGCGGCCATCAAAGTAATTCCCTGGGGCGTAATTATGATGGTGTGCGGCGTTACAGTATTAATTGAAGTTATGGATAAAGCCGGCGGCCTTAACGCTATGGTAAAACTAATTGGTGCGATATCCAATCCGACAACCATTAATGGCGTGCTTGGTTTTGTAACCGGTTTGCTCTCGGCTTATTCCAGCTCTTCCGGCGTTGTCATGCCGATGTTTTTACCAATGGTTCCCGGTCTTATCAATGAAGTGGGTGGTGGTGACCCCATAGCGCTGATCTCTTCCATCAACATTGGGGCCCATCTTGTTGATACCTCACCGCTTTCCACGCTTGGGGCATTATGCATTGCTTGTGCAGGTGAACATGAAGATAAGGCGAAATTGTTTCGCAACCTGCTTATTTGGGGTCTGGCGATGTCGGTTGTTGGTGGTATCGTCTGCTATGTATTCTTTGGCATACTGGGCTTTTAGGCGCAATAAAAGGCTGGGAATCTTTCCTGGCTTTTTTGCTATTTTGCAGCGCCTTTTAACCTTAAGCGTAGAGGAGGAATTAATAAGTTGAGAGCGAATACGTTGTATAGCTGCGTATAGCTGCTTTAACGGAGGCTTGAACCAGTGGAAAAAGTAGTGGTACAATCAGAGATAAGCAAAAAAAACTTAATTGTCATGATAATTGCTGTAACGGTGTTTGCGGTTTTTGGTATACTTTCCCTGTACAAATGGCTTGCGCTTAGCGTGTTTCAACCAGTGGAATTGATGACTGAGTTGCTGATTGTTTTTGTGCTGATTGAGCGAATGTCAGCCAAATACACCTATGAAATGGATAAGAAAGTCCTTAGGTTGGTCAAACACGGCTTATTAGGCCGTATAGTTCACGAGGTACCTTATCGAGATATTTTTGGTATATATCGTTATAAACCGCAACTTATCGGTGTAATCAAATTCCGTCGTACCTACCGATTTCATTCGGCGCTTGACAGCAGGGATGTCTGGACAGTAGCTTATGCTGCAACTGGACGTAAGGGAAAAAAAGAATATAGGCGCTTTTATATTAAGCCAGACCAGCATTTGCTTGCGGCATTGCGTTCAAAATTGCCTAATAAAGTTGTGGCAGAAGAACAAGTCATTAAAGATGTCTTATTAAAAGAAGAAAATACCTATAAATAAGTAAGGATATTATTTTTTATATACAAATTTTCCGGAAAGCCTTTTTGAAAGTTACAATTAACTCTCAAAAGAGGCTTTTTGGTATTTGAGGATGTAAAAATTTAAGAATTTGTACAAAATTTCACAAAAAAACTATAGTAATTTTTTTGAAAATCTGGTATTGTAAATACAGTTAGAATTTTTTTAATTTACTAAAGTTATTTTTGTCTGGCAAGTGAAAATTTTAATTTATGTAAATTAGCAGGTAATGAATACTTTTGCTCGAATATATATATTTTGTTTACAAAGCCGCTATGCAAGAATGCATATCACCTGTCAAAGGGGGGATAAAAACTGGAAAAGCTGCAAGAAGGCATTGTGCTGGAAGTAATCGGTAATATGGCTAAAGTAAAGGCCAGCCGCCATAGCGATTGTGAGAACTGTGGCAGTTGTCCAGGCAATAAGGCGATAGTAGTTGACGCACTAAACCCGCTAGGAGCAAAAAAGGGACAGCGTGTAGCTATCGAAGTCAAAGAAGTAAATATGCTGAAAGCTGCCTTCATTGTGTATATGTTGCCGCTTATTGCTGCTGTTGTCGGTGCTTTCGCTGGTAGTTACCTGGCAACTCTTCAGCAAGCGGCAAGTCCAGTATGGTATCAGATAGGCGGCGGAGCTATTATGGTTGGGATTTCGATTCTCTATATCAAGTACTTTGATCGCAATGCCAGAACCAATGACAAAATGAAACCGGTTATTGTCCGGATTTTGTCATAGGAGGGCTATAATAGGCGATTATAATGCACCAAGTAAAAGGAGTGAAATCATGGCAAAAAGCTTTCGCGGGGGGGTTCACCCCGACGACCGCAAACGGTATACGGCTGCTAAAGCAATAGAAGTAGCGCCAATACCGCAGAAAGTCATCATTCCTACCAGGCAGCATCTGGGAGCGCCTTGCGCACCGATAGTCAAGGTGGGCGATTTGGTCAAGAAAGGACAAGTAATAGCTGAGGCGCAAGCCTTCGTTGCTAGTCCGATTCATGCCTCAACATCAGGAAAGGTGGTAGAAATTGCCGAATATCCTCATCCGGTTTTTGGTACTTGCCAGGCAGTTGTCATTGAAAGTGACGGCAAGGATGAATGGGCACCAGGTTTACCACTTAACCGTGACTGGCAGTCACTTGATGTAAAGGAATTGAAAGAAATTATCCGTCAGGCAGGTCTGGTTGGTATGGGAGGAGCAACCTTTCCAACCCATGTAAAAATGTCGCCGCCGCCGGAAAAGCCTATTGACTCATTTATTCTAAACGGCGCCGAGTGCGAACCGTATCTGACTGCTGACCATCGAGTAATGTTGGAGCAAACCGACCGTATTATAACCGGCATGAAGATTGCTATGAAAATTCTTGGCGTAAGCAAAGGTTATGTTGGCATTGAAGAAAATAAACCCGACGCCATAGAGATTATGCGTAAAGCCTGTGCTGGTTCTACTATTGAAGTAGTACCGCTTAAAACCAAATATCCGCAAGGGGCGGAGAAAACCTTAATTAAGGTTATTCTGGACAGAGAAGTACCGTCTGGTGGCCTGCCCATGGATGTAGGTACTGTTGTTCAAAATGTTGGTACAGTGGTAGCTATGGCCGATGCTGTTGAGAAAGGAATTCCCTTGATTGAGCGTGTGGCTACCGTTACCGGTGGAGCTATTGCTGAGCCCAAAAATCTCTTGCTCCGGATTGGAACCACTTTTGCACAGGCCATTGAACTCAGTGGTGGCTTTAAAGAACAGCCTGTCAAAGTCATTATGGGTGGTCCGATGATGGGAATAGCCCAGCGTACCCTCGATGTTCCGGTAATAAAAGGTACATCCGGTATACTGGCGCTAAGTGCAGCCGATGTAAATATGGGACCAGAGAAACCATGTATTCGTTGTGGCCGCTGTGTAGATGCCTGCCCAATGGGACTTATTCCTAGTATGCTGAGCATTCTAGGCGAACGGGGCGTTTATGAAAAGGCAAAAGAAGAGTATGACCTACTTGATTGCGTAGAATGTGGTTCTTGTGTATATGTATGTCCCGCAAAACGCAATATTGTTCATTATATTAAGTTATCCAAAGCACAGAATGCAGCAGCTGCGGCTGCGCAAAAGAAATAGGAGGTGGGCGGTATGAGCGCAGAGACAAAACTTAACGTTGGTACCTTAACCGTTTCAGCATCACCGCACATCAGGTGCGATGAGTCGATAGCAAAAATTATGTGGACTGTTAATCTGGCGTTGGCGCCTGCGGCTCTTTTCTCGGTATATCGTTTTGGCATGCCGGCCTTGACTACCATGGTCATTTGTATTGTTGCTGCCGTGGTAACCGAGTATCTTGTTCAAAAATGGCAAAACAAACCAATTACTATTAATGATGGCAGCGCTTTTCTTACCGGGCTGTTGCTGGCTATGAATATTCCGCCTACACTGCCTTGGTATATGCCTGTATTTGGTACTGTGATCGCTATTGCGGTAGCTAAGCACACCATGGGCGGATTAGGTTACAATATTTTTAACCCGGCGCTGGTTGGGCGTGCTGCCTTGTTGGCATCTTGGCCGGTAGCGATGACAACCTGGCCGGAGATGTCCAGTAAAGTTGATGGAGTTACCTCCGCTACTCCGCTTGGTATTTTAAAATTGCAAGGATATGAACAACTTGTTGCCATATTTGGTGACAAAATGGAAATGTATAAAGCTCTTTTCCTAGGTTCCCGTAATGGTAGTATGGGTGAAACTTCCGCATTGCTGTTGGTTCTTGGTGGTATATTCTTAATTTATCGTGGATACATCAATTGGCAGATTCCCGTTTTCATGATTGGTACAGTTGGTATTTTGACAGCAGCTTTCGGACATGATCCTATCATGCACATGATGTCAGGTGGACTTATATTAGGTGCGTTCTTCATGGCGACAGATATGGTTACTATTCCTATTACTCGTAAAGGTCAGATTATCTTTGCTGTGGGAGCCGGGATTCTTACTGTGTTGATTCGTTTGTTAGGCGGTTATCCTGAAGGTGTTTGTTATGCAATTTTGCTGATGAACTGCGTAACGCCGCTTATTGACCTTTTGGTTAAGCCTACGAAATTTGGGGCAAGGAGGTAATTGGCCATGGCACACGATGCACACGCACATGATGACAAAAATAATAGCATTTTTCGAATTGCTATGAATTTAGCCATAACATGTTTATGCTCAGGACTTATTATTGCCGGGGCATTCGCCATCACCGAGCCGGCTGCGGCTGCGCAGCGCGTAAAAGCAAAAAATGACGCTATGAAAGAACTAGTAAAAGATGCTCAAACCTTCCAAGCGATTGACGGCAAAGAAGGTTGGTATGCCGCTATCAAAGACGGTAAAGTCATTGCGTATGTGGTACCTACGAGTGGTAAGGGTTACGGCGGTAAGATTGAGATGTTGGCTGCGGTAACTACCGATGGTAAAGCCATCGATTATAAGGTCTTAAAGCATGCTGAGACTCCCGGACTTG
>NZ_JBYKYF010000193.1:5430-5905 GCF_057736855.1 Sporomusa sp. | reverse complement strand
TAAAAAGAGGCGTGTCACAAGACGTTTTTTCCATAAACGTTTTGCGACACGCCCCTTCAAGCATTTATTGCCCAATTATTTGGCTACAGCGTGCTGTTGAGCCCGAGCCAGTTTCATAGCCTGCACCCAAGTATCGCGAAGCTCAGTCAGCATCTGTTTGGCTTCTTCCAGCTGGCTTTTGTCTTTGTGTATATTGGCTTGTATCAAACGGTATTCAATATAATCATAGAGCTTAAAATAATTCTGAGATATCTCATACTGCATATCCAGGGTACACATAAATTCACGTACAATATCTTGCGCCCGCAGATTAGCCTTATTAGCTTTTTCCAGGTGACCCTGATCAATAGCCTGTATACTCTCCGAAATGAAACGAATGGCTCCGTTGTATAGCATTAACGTCAGCTCTTCAGGTGAAGCTGTCATAATCTGCTGAATTTTATATGCATTAGCACTGTTGGCTGCATTCATAGGC
>NZ_JBYKYF010000193.1:0-5420 GCF_057736855.1 Sporomusa sp. | reverse complement strand
AACTTTACCAACCGGATAAATGGCAACTCGCTGTCGGTTACGCTTTTTTATCCAGCAAGAATCCTATATACTCCTTAATTGCCGCAAGAGTATCTAAGAGTTCATGCGGGGGAAATTCCTTCAGTATTTTGTCTGTTTTAGTATCCACAAGACGAACCATCAGCCGCTGGGTTTTTTCGTGCATTTCAAACTTAAGATCGGCATTAAGTAACTGTATAATTTTGTTGAGATGTTCCGTTGTTTTTGTTATGTCTTGTTCAGACATTGGCTGTTCTTTGGTCCCAGGCTGTGTATTTGCCTCCTTAATGGTTACCTCAGGCTTTACTTCCGGCTTACTAGTCGTTCCTACAGCACTGGTAGCTTTGATCATAGTACTGGATAATGATGAGGTATTACCGCATTTGCCCAGGGTACTGCTCTGAATATCCATGCTTAAGCACCTCGTCGTATTCATTCTGTACTTATATTATCGAATAAAATCTCAAATTCTTTAACATATTTTTTTAAAATCTGCCTACAGACTCATAGCTTACGGCAGCTTAATTTTTTGTAAAATATCATTACCAGGCAAAATAACCGGGTTAGCCGATTGCCTGTTTTCAGAGACGATAGCATCATAAAGTTCTCCACGGTAGATTCTCACTTCTTTAGGAGCATCTATGGCCAGACGAATACTGTCGCCTTTGATATCAACGATTGTCACAATAATGTTATTGTCAATTACAATACGTTCACCGACTTTGCGGGTGAGAGCCAGCATGCTACTTGCCCCCTTTTTCGGATTGATTAGGAAATCCTTGGGGAAAGAGACGATGGCGTACGGTGTATGGAGATTTTTCCAAAACTATTTGGATAGCTTGGCGGGTTTTGACGTTAACAAGGATAGGAGCTAAAAGATTGGCGGTCATTTCCTCAGCTTTGTCAGGAATACGGACAATATTGAAGATTTTAGGCTTATTGTCGTCATCGATTCCCAATTCGGCTGTGATTGTGTCGTCCAACTCAAAGCTATAGTCCGGAAAAAAGGCAAAAGGTTCGATAATGACGAAAGTCAAGTCAGGCTCATTGAGCGACTGGAGAAAAGCAAAAGGACTGTCCGGCTGATAGGGCAGGATAGCAAATTCCCTTTCTTCAGGAAAGCCGGGAAGAGCATGTGGAAACTGGATACGTTGGCTATCGGTTATCTCCAATTCGCCTAAACGGGTAGATTTAATGCGCATAGTTGCCTCCTGTTTTTTGGTTATAACGGAATTGGGCAGAGTTCTCCACACTCTGCCCAATAGTATAGTCTTACTTACATTATAACTAATTTAGCTGCCAATAACAATCCTTTATTTTGCTACGCGCTGATATCTACTGAGTTATCGGTCACCCACATTTTAATACTGGGATATTGGATCATCCGGATATCAACGGTAGCCGGCCGGAAATCCATGTTAACAGTGCCCCGAATAAACTCGAACGTAATACGACCGGGTTTGGGGTTAAATATAGGTTGATGCGCTGTGTAGCGTATGACCGGAGTTTCCAGACGAGCCCAGATCACTTCCGGCGGTAGCTGAGTATTAGCCTCTGCTGCCATGGCGGGTATAGGGTCTTCGCCTGACTCGAAGCTCATCAGACGGTCTCCCTCCTGAGCAATACGCCCAATAGTCTCAAAGGCAGTCTGACGGCCTAAATCAGCAGCATCCCTAGCAAACTGTATGTTGTTTTTCAGACCAATCGATGCACGGAAAGCCTCCCAATCAATTTCCAGTTCACCTTTGGGCTGGCTGATTTCGACAGTTGCCGGTTCGGTTTCGATCTTAAGCTGAGGCCGTGTAGTACTCAACCCCATGTCGGCGCGTGTGGTAGTTATACTGATTTTAGCAGGCTGCTGGGAGATATGGAGAGTGAGCATGTGGATCGCTCCCTATAACATAGATTCTGACAAAGGGTATCAAACAAAGAGCAAGAAAATCACCAGTTTCTGCTCGCAATAACAGCCGATTAACTCATGAAATCAACAAGCGATGGTGGCATGAGCCGAGCGCCAACCGATAGAGCAGCACGATAAATGCTTTCACTGGTTTTATAATCAATAATGGCTCTCGCTATGTCCAAATCTTCATTAGCAGATACATAGTCAGTAATGGTTACATTATTCTTTTCTAACAGCGCCTGGGCCTGCGTATACATGGACATACGGGCTCCCAATTCTGTTTGGGCTTGAAGAATACGGTTGTGAGCATTTTCTATCATGTATAGACCTGTTTTAGAGAGCCACTGCAAATCCCTGTCGGCAGTCGAATACGGAAGTGTATAAATATCGCCTGACCGATTGTCAGTGTCTACAGTCAACTCATAACTAACATTCGGAGTGCCCAGCCCCTCCAAATCATTGATAGTGATAGTCCAAGAAGTCCCATTATCCACAACGGAGATTTTGGATGAAGGTGAGTCACTGCTCATCCAGGTAACGCCTCCATCGATGGAATACGAGACCACAGGATTTCCTGTACTGGTATCGTCAATTCTGAGCGTAAACGCATTATGCTCATCGGCAGAAGTTTTTACAATATCTCCCCCTGCCGGATTGCTTTTGGCTGAAGTTTGCCCTTTTAAAGCTTCTGTGATTCTTATGAGATAATTCAGTACGCCTGCGGTCTGTACTTCCTTGCCATTTTCTATAACTGTCTGAAAACCGAAAATATCTTTTCCTGTAAGATTAATACTATCCTGAGAAGGGGTTACAGTCCCTGGCTGGATACGCATCGATATTTTGTTGGTATCGCCAGAGTACACAACAGCTTCCATCTGCTTTCCATCCGCACATGTCACAGTCCGCCTCTGAAACGGCTGTACTTTATCGTTCTGTCCGGCAAAAATATAGCGGTCACCAATCTTAGTGTTGCCTATCTCAATCATCTGGTTGATAATCCCGTCAAGTTCAGCGGCAATAGCATCCAGTGCCATATCCGGATTGGGGGATACTGCTTTAACAACAAGCTCTTTGGCCCTAATCGTCAGTGAGCTCAAATCACTCATGGCACCGTCAGTGGTTTCCATCCAGGAGATAGCATCTTTAACATGCTGGGTATACTGCTCATTTTCTTTGAGGTTAATGTTATAGCGCAAGCTCCTGATGGTTTTGACCGGGTCATCGGACGGGCGGTGCAGAGCTTTGCCATCAGAAAGTTGTTCCTGGATTTTGTTTTGACGTTCTAGTGACTTATTCAAGCTGATCATAAAGTTAAATGTCAGCATATTAGTACTTACACGCATATGTTTATTCCCTACCTTCCAACAACGCCAGTGCCGTTGATAAGTTTGTCTAACATTTCGTCTATAGTAGTCAGCACTCTGGCTGCCGCGTTATAGCCTTTTTGGAACCGGATCATATCGGCTATTTCTTCGTCTAAGTTGACACCTGATACCGATTCTCGCCAGTTCGTTATCTGATTCACCAAGGTTTGCTGGTTCTCAGTCAAACGTTCGGCGTTTTGCGCCTGCACACCGAGAGCACCAATCATCGAACTATAGTAAGTATCCAAAGAGGAGCCTCCCAACAGGCTAGAAACGTCTACTTTTAGTCGATTTGCTAGATTAACAGCATTATCACCAGCAGCATTGCCTTGCGTTTCTTTGGGGATGGTGAAGGTATAAGTGTCACCTACCGTATTATCCTGATCAGGGGTAATTCTGATGGTAATACCGAAACCGAGATCGAATTTCTTGGGTTCTGCCACCTGCTGAGGGTCAGCATCCTTAGTGCCATTAGCCAGCAAGTTTCCATTTACATCTTTAATCTGATAGCTTATTTTAGTGACAGCTCCGGTAACGGGATCCAGGCCCTCAATCCGCACCTCATAGGTCGGGGTAACAACAGTACAATTCCCCCCAACCACTGCCTTACCGCCATCAGGATTACTTTGCGTGATGTCCAGGCTTCCCACCATGGTCTTAGCAGCAATATGACTAAGTCCATTTTCTGTATTAAATAAATCAGAATTAACTACCAGTGCATCAATCCAAAGCTGTGCCCGCGGTACGCCCGGCTTGTCCGAACTGTCATAATTGGGACCGAATAAAATAACATAGTTCGCCGAGTTGTTATAATCGCTGGTAGGGCCATTGCCAGAAGCCCCAAAGAAGTTATATCCTGAATTATTATCTGTTCCATACCCGTCACGATGAACGGCATTAAACTCCTGCAGCAGAAACTGGCTCATTGCGGAAAGTTTATTCAGGTATGCTTTAACGCTAAGATCGCTATTACGAGCATCTGCTTCCGAATCTGCCGCAGTTTTGTCCCGGGCATCGATTAACCCTTTGATTTCACCACTGGTAAAGTTAATGGTAATACCAGTTGTCGCATCTTTGACATCAACAACTTCATACCCATAGTCAGGGTCTTTGCGGGATTCTACTTTAAGTTTATTGGTACTATGAGCATCTACCAATATAAGCCCAGAGGATTGAATAATATAATTGCCATAAGTATCCTCAGTTACCCGCACATTAATAATCTTGGATAACTCATCCACAAGACGGTCCCGCCGGTCGCGCAGATCGTTGGCGTGATCGGTTTTGCCAGCCTCGATCTGGGTAATCTGTTTATTTAACGAAAGCAACTCAGAAGTTATTTGATTAATGGTATCTACCCGAATCGCGATAACGTCATTAATATCGGCAGCTATACTTCTTAATTGCGTATTGGCCTGCTGAATGGCGTCTACCAGTTCAACGCCCCGCTCACGCAAGGCGGTACGGGCGCCATTGTCCGAAGCATTGGTGGATAAAGTATTCCAGGCCTTCCAGAAGTTATCCAGGACGGTTTGCATACCTGTCTCAGTAGGCTCCCGGAATACGCCCTCAATTTGGCTTAAAGTGTCTAAAATAACCTCTCCATATCCTAATGTAGAGGTTTCTTTCCACATTTGTTGATCAATATAGTTATTTCTGATCCGAACAATCGACTGAGTAAGAACGCCATTACCTACTTGCACAGTACTGGTGCCTGTAAAAACGGTTTGTGGCTTGGCGGTAGCAAGATTAACCCGCTGCCGGGAATAACCGTCTGTATTGGCATTGGCAATATTATGTCCTACGGTATCCAGCGACATTTTTTGGGCAGCAAGACCCAGCAAGATTGTGTTTAAACCACTAAATGTTGATCTCATAGTTTTCCTCCGTTACTTGTCACATGCTTACATTACGCCTTAGCGTCTAAAATTGACCTGCCAGGTCGGGCTGTTTCTGTCTGGCCTTTAGGCGCATAGATGGGGTCTGCAGTGCTCTGGCTCAACATATTAATATTAAAATTGATATAATCTAATGATTGCTTAATTAATCGCTCATTAATCGCATTGAGTTTGACAATTTCGTCAGTTACACTAGCAAATGTCTCACTGATTTGTTTGAGCTGGTTGGCGGTTTGC
>NZ_JBYKYF010000192.1:4948-5924 GCF_057736855.1 Sporomusa sp. | reverse complement strand
AATCAAGTGATTAACGTATTAGAACAAGTTGCTTTAGGCAAACTTAGAGATGTTGATTATATTGAAGTGTTAGCTTGCACCCGCGGCTGTGTGGGTGGTGCGTTAACGGTGGAAAATCGTTATGTTGCTGAACATCGGATGAAGCAACGCATTGAAAAGAAAAAAATAACTGATCCCAAGTCTGGCAGTTTGCCGCGCACCGATTATTCGGAATTTGAACTTGGGGTAGCCGGGCGACGGGCTATTGAGCCCAAACCAGTATTGCGGCTTGATGCCGATATTTCCAAGGCAATGTCCAAAATCGAAATTATGGATGCTACGCTAAAGTGTTTACCCGGTCTTGATTGTGGTTCATGCGGTTCTCCAAATTGCAAAGCGTTGGCTGAAGATATTGCGCAGGGTTGCGCCAGCCTAACCGATTGTGTATTTATCTTGCGCAACAAAGTACGGGATTTGGCGTATGAAATGGTTAACTTGGCAGCCAAGTTACCACCGCCGCTTGATAAAGATCATGATGTGCAAGATGAATAACTAATATATCTGTAATGGGAGGAGTATTTGTGACTGTTCAAGAGATCGTGAGGGCGTTACCGCTAACCGTGGTGTCAGGTCAATCCAACCTTGACAAACAAATTAGCGGTGGGTATGCATCTGATCTGCTGAGTAATGTTATGGGGCAGGCGCAGGCTGGTAATGTCTGGGTTACCATGCAAGGACATCAGAATATTGTGGCGGTAGCGTTGCTGGTGGGATTGACTGCGATTATTGTTGCCGGTGGTGTACAACCTGATCAAGATGCTTTACGCAAAGCAGCGGCAGAAGACATAGTGATCTTAACCACCTCTCTGCCAGCTTATGAAGTAATTGGCCGTTTATATCAGATGGGCATTAAGGGAGAATGATGCGCCGGTTTGTGGCTGATCTTCATGTGCATTCAATCTTGTCACCTTGCGCTGCCATTGAAATGACGCCGCGT
>NZ_JBYKYF010000192.1:0-4938 GCF_057736855.1 Sporomusa sp. | reverse complement strand
GCCGCGTAACATTGTTTGGTATGCCCAGCAGCATGGTATTGATATTGTTGCCATAACCGATCACAATGCTTGTGATAATATTCAGGCCGCCCTAGAGGCAGCAAAAGGTACGGATGTTACGATACTGCTTGGCATGGAAGTGGAAAGCAAAGAAGAGGTACACCTGATTGTTTTATTTGAAAAAATGCGACAGCTAAAGCAATGGGAACAATTTATTCAACAGCATATGTCGGGGCGCCTCAATGATGCTGAACGTTTTGGCGCTCAGTTTATTGTCGATGCTGATGATAATTTTGTTGCGGAAAAGACCGAGATGCTTCTAGCCTCGTTGACTGTTGGTGTTGCAGACATTTCTGCGCAGGCCAATAAGCTTGGCGGAATTTGCATTGCCAGCCATGTTGACAGGCCAACATATAGTATTATTTCACAGCTTGGCTTTATTCCTCCAGATGTTGAATTGGCCGCTGTGGAAGTATCAAGGAATATGCGTGTAGCGGATGCTGCAGAGCGTATTCCTGGTATCGGATGCCTGCCAATAATAACCGCATCGGATGCTCATACCATGGATGAATTTATTCATGGGCCGAAAACTCAATTTTATATAGAGCAACCGACATTAGGAGAAATCCGGCAGGCATTATTGGCTCAGAACTCAAGAAAGGTGGTGGTTTAGCCACTATATTAATAGATTTAGAACTACATGTGATTTTTTAAAAGGAGGAGTTAACATGAACAGCGACAAAGAAACGAAAACCTGTTGTTGTGGTGGCGGCGAAGCGGGAAAGCTGGCTATGGATCAATTGGAAGAGATTCTTGCAAAATACCAGGGAGTAAAAGGCGCTCTTATCCCGGTGCTGCAAGAAGCGCAGAATGCATATGGTTACCTGCCTAGAGAAGTAATTAAACACATTGCTGACAAAATGGGAATTCCGGTGAGCCAGATTTACGGTGTAGTAACTTTCTATGCACAATTTCACCTCAATCCCCGTGGTAAATACATTATTCGCGTTTGCCAAGGCACTGCCTGCCATGTACGTGGTGCTAAGGGAATTCTTAAAGCCTTGGAAGATAGCTTGCAAATTAAAGCTGGTGGTACCACTCCTGACCTGAAATTTACATTGGAAACGGTAGCCTGTATTGGTGCTTGTGGCTTGGCGCCTGTACTCATGGTTAATGATGATACCCACGGTCGCCTAACTCCAGAGGTGATTCCCGACCTATTGGCAAAATATGCCTAAGGTTTAGCCTATGCGTGAAATATCTCTTCATATACTTGACCTGATTCAAAATTCGGTCGAAGCTGAGGCGACAATTGTTAAACTTGAAATCATAGAAGATCTAGTTAATGATCGTATGGTTATTAGAGTTTCTGATAATGGCCGGGGTATGAATGAAAAATTGCGGCAATTAGTGATTGACCCTTTCATAACCACCAGAACTACCAGGCGAATCGGCATGGGATTACCGTTAATGGATATGACGACAAAACGCTGTGACGGATATTTGGATGTTAATTCCATACCAGGGCAGGGAACCGTGGTTGAAGCAATGTACCGCCACAGCCATGTTGATAGGCCACCAATGGGAGATTTGAAAGAAACAATTAAGAGTGTACTTGTCGCTAATCCAGAATTGCAATTTTACTATACTCATACTTTTAATGATAAGAGTATTTCAGTGTCTTCCCAGGAGATTGCCGAAATTTTGGATGGTATACCGTTAACGCAACCGGATGTGCTAATTTGGCTGGATGGGTACTTGTCAGAGATCCTAAACAATTTGTATGGAGGTGCTAAAGATGAAGACAATTGAAGATTTAAAACGTTTGCGCGAAGAACTTAAGACCAAAAACAGTGTGCGTCACGACGGGGGCACTCAGATAATTATTGGAATGGGTACTTGTGGTATTGCAGCCGGTGCAAGACAAGTCATGACGGCTGTCTTAGACGAAATTGCCAAGCGGAAGCTTGCAGATGTTAAAGTTCGCCAAACAGGTTGTATCGGCATGTGTGAGCAAGAAGTTTTGCTTGATGTTGTACGTCCTGGCGAACCGCGGATAACTTACGGCAAAGTTACGCCGGCAGATGTCCCCAAAATTATCGCCGAGCATGTAGTGAATGGAAGAATTGTACAAGAACTTGCTATCGGTAAAATCGTCGAATAATTTTGGTAGAGTAACAGGAGGGGATCGTATGGAACATATCAGAGCGCATGTGTTAATTTGCGCCGGTACTGGATGCGTGTCATCAGGATCGAAAAAGGTTGAAGCCGCACTTCGGGAAGAACTTGTCAAAAAGGGTTTAGATAAAGAAGTGAAAATTATTGAAACCGGCTGTCATGGCTTCTGTGAAATGGGCCCGCTGGTTATCATTTATCCCGAAGGTACATTCTATGTACGTGTACAAGAAAGTGACGTGCCTGAACTGGTAGAAACTCACCTCTACAAAGGCCGGATTGTTGAACGTTTATTATATAAAGCGCCTACTACTCATGAAGCTATTCCAAACTATAGTGATATTGACTTCTACAAAAAGCAAATGCGAATCGTGTTGGGTAACTGTGGTCATATCAATCCAGAAGATATTAATGAATATATCGCAGAAGGAGGTTATGAAGCGTTAGGCAAAGCGTTGACCGAAATGAAACCTGAAGAAGTCGTAGAAGAAGTGAAAAAGTCTGGATTGAGAGGCCGGGGTGGCGGCGGCTTCCCAACGGGTGTGAAGTGGGGGTTTGCCCGCAGTGCGCCGGGTACGAAAAAGTATGTTGTATGTAACGCTGACGAGGGTGACCCTGGTGCATTTATGGATCGGAGCTTGCTTGAGGGCGACCCGCACCGCATCATTGAAGGTATGGCTATTTGCGCTTATGCCATTGGTGCAGATGAAGGCTATATTTATGTCCGGGCAGAGTATCCGCTGGCCATCAAACGGCTGAAAATTGCCATTAAGCAAGCCGAAGAGATGGGATTACTTGGCGAAAACATTTTGAATACCGGTTTTAACTTTAAGCTTAAAATCAAAGAAGGTGCCGGTGCTTTTGTCTGTGGTGAAGAAACCGCACTATTAGCTTCCATCGAAGGTAAACGTGGTATGCCGCGTCCCCGGCCTCCATTCCCTGCTATTTCCGGACTGTGGGGCAAACCTACTAATATAAACAATGTTGAGACTTTTGCCAATGTACCCCAGATTATCACCAAAGGGGCAGACTGGTACGCATCGATTGGAACAGAAAAAAGTAAAGGTACCAAAGTATTTGCCCTTACTGGCAAAATTAATAATACTGGTTTGTGTGAAGTTCCTATGGGCATTACCATGCGCGAGATCATCTTTGGTATTGCCGGTGGTATTCAGGGTGGCAAGAAATTTAAGGCTGTACAAATAGGTGGTCCGTCTGGCGGATGTTTGCCTGAGCATATGCTTGATTTGCCGATAGACTATGATTCGCTAATTCAAGCTGGTGCCATGATGGGTTCCGGTGGCCTGGTAGTCATGGACGAAACCACTTGTATGGTTGATGTTGCTAAGTTCTTCCTGAACTTCACGCAAGCTGAATCTTGCGGCAAATGTACTCCATGCCGGGAAGGCACCAAGCGTATGCTGGAAATTCTTACTCGGATTACCGAAGGAAAAGGCCGAGAAACAGATATCGAGTTGTTAGAGTCTCTGGCTAAAAATATTAAGGCTTCTGCACTTTGTGGCTTAGGTCAGACAGCTCCCAATCCGGTACTATCCACATTGCATTATTTCCGGGATGAATACGAAGCCCATATCAAAGAGAAACGCTGCCCAGCTGGAGTTTGCACCGAGTTGTTACAATACAGCATTACTGATACCTGCAAAGGTTGCGGCTTGTGCAAAAAGGTATGTCCGGTTGAAGCTATCAGCGGCGAAAAGAAAGCTAAACATGAAATTGATCTGGCAAAATGTATCAAGTGCGGCGCCTGCTTTGGCAAATGTCCGTTCAAATCCATTGTTAAAGGATAAGCTTGCCAGTTAATCACTGATCATTACCCAGGTTATAATGTTGGAAGAAGAAAGGGTGACACGACGATGGAAATGGTTAATATAACAATCGATGGCCAGAAAGTGGCTGTGCCTAAAACATCGACTGTTTTGGAAGCTGCACTTTCGCTTGGAATAAAAATTCCGACTTTGTGCTATCATCCTGAGTTGCGCGTAGAAGGTGCCTGCCGGGTGTGTATGGTAGAAGTTGAAGGTGCTCGCAGTTTGGTTGCAGCTTGTGTTTATCCAGTAAATGAGGGAATGGTTGTTCGTACTAATACTGCCGCCGTTCGCGAAGCGCGTAAGACGGTTGTTGAACTTCTGCTGGCTAACCATCCAACTGACTGCTTATCATGTCAGCGTAATTTAAATTGTGAACTGCAGAATATTGCAGCCGACCTTGGTGTTAGAGAAATTCGTTTTGACGGCGAAAAGAAAAATTATCCGCTCGATGATAAGAATCCATCTTTGGTACGTGACCAAAATAAATGCATTTTATGCGGCCGTTGTATCCGTGCCTGCAGCGAACGGCAAGGCGTACATGTCTATAGCTTTGCTAACAGGGGCTTTAATACTACCGTTGTTCCAGCCTTTAACTTAGGATTGGACGAAGTTGCCTGTACCTATTGCGGGCAATGCGCTGCTGTATGTCCGACAGGTGCTATTGTTGAAAAAGACGATACCCAGGCCGTTTGGGCAGCCATCAGCGATCCTTCAAAACATGTAATCGTGCAGACCGCTCCTGCTGTTCGTGTAGCGTTGGGTGAGGCTTTAGGTTTACCTTATGGTTCGATTGTTACCGGCAAAATGGTCGCTGCGTTAAAACGACTGGGCTTTGATAAAGTCTTTGATACTAACTTTAGTGCCGACCTTACGATTTGGGAAGAAGGTTCAGAGCTTGTTGACCGTTTGAACAACGGTGGTACACTGCCGATGA
>NZ_JBYKYF010000191.1:2250-5930 GCF_057736855.1 Sporomusa sp. | reverse complement strand
TATTACGCCAATTGTTGGAGCTGTTAAAAAGAATTAACGAGGTATATAGATACCTCGCTGAGTTCATTTCTTTTCCACTTCCGCCAGCCGTCGTTCCAACTCACGGATTTTTTTGATGAGTTCTGGCAACTTACCAATCGCCGCTTCTGAGCGCAACCACTCTTTATGTGGGCGAGCAGGAAAACCTGCGCAAAAGGAATTGGCCGGAATGTCGTTAATCGGTGCCGACCTGGCGGCAAACACACAGTTATCACCAATAGTGATATGGCCAGCACTGCCTGATTGACCGGCAAACGTTACATTATTGCCGATTTTAGCACTGCCGGCAATACCAGTCTGGGCAACAAAAAAGCAATTTTCACCAACCACAACATTATGCGCCAAATGAACTAAATTATCGATTTTAGTCCCTTGCCTGACGATGGTGCTGCCGGTGGTAGCTCGGTCTATACAAGTATTAGCACCGATTTCCACGTCATTTTCAATAATAACATTACCTACCTGCGGTACTTTTTGGCGTCTGCCGTTAACGGTAATAAAGCCAAAACCGTCACTGCCAATGACTGCGCCGCTTTGAATAATAACCCGGTCACCGATATAACATCTTTCTCTAATCGTCACATTAGAATAAATAAGCGAATGAGTGCCAATAGTAACTTCACGACCTATGTAAGTGTGGGGATAGATGATGGTATTATCGCCAATGGAGGCATGTTCATCAATAACAACATGGGCCATTATGCTCACATTACTGCCAATCCTGGCAGTAGGACTTACTACGGCAGTCGGGTGAATGCCAGGCTGGACATTCAGCTTGGGGGTAAATAGCGTAAGCAGCGTGGCAAAGGCCACCCGGGGGTTGACCACCCGAATGGCCGGTTTGGGAAATGTTTCAACAGTATCAGGAATGATTACAGCCGCTGCTGCACACTTTGCCGCTTTCTCGATGTGCGGCGGAACAGCAAAAGTAATATCACCTGGACCAGCATCATCAATATTAGTAACACCGGTAATTTCTATCCCGGCAGCATCAGTAGCCGTACCATGAATCAGGGCGGCAATCTCATCTAACGTCTTTTTCACACAAGCAACCTCCTGATTATTGCATTTTGCTGATGACTTCATCAGTAATATCGGTACCGCCTTGGGCCACACTATTCTTATATAGTACAATACTCAATTTTTTATCCGCACTTACTTGTTCAACAGCCTGTTTGATGCTGGCATCAATTTGGCTTTCCAGATCTTGTTTTACTTTTAAGAAATCACCATAAGCAGCTTCCTGACGTTTTTGGTATTCCTCGGCACTAAGACTTGCCTTATCCTTTTCCAATTGTTCGCTCAATTCTTTGCCTTTGGCATTAAGCTGTTCCTGAAATTGTTTAATTTTAGGGCTGTCAGACATAACCTTATTTACATCAAGAACACCAATATTCCCTTGATTGCTGCTGCAACCGGCGACTGCCAAACTACCAACAAAAATGAGTACCAAGAGGAATGCCATTTTAATCTGTTTGTTCATCCAATAATCCTCCTTCAAAAAACCTATGCGCACGAGTTTTCCCTATTTCATAGATCTTATATTGCTCATAGTATATGCAGCAATTTATTTCTTAATCGCGGCAATCACCGCATCTGTCACATCAACTGCATGAACATTTATTTCCTGCCCTGTCAGAACAGCTTCCAGACCGCGCTCAACAGCTATGCTCGCCGTTTTATTCCGAATATCGTTCAAAATAAATTCTTCAAGAACCTTAATTTCCTGCTGTTTCAATCCCAGCTGTTGTTTAAGATTGCTGTCAGCGCCAGCGGTAACCGAGTCAGCCGGCGGCTGTGTCAACTTGGCCGCCAATTCGGCCGTTTGTGCCGACATGTTACTTTCAAGTTCACGCGAAAGCGCAGCGGCATAAGCCGCCAACTCTTGTTCCATCGCGGCTTTTTCAGGAGCTAATTCAGCCTCAAGCTGTTTTGCTAATTCCTGCTCTTTGGCTGCTAATTTATCGGCCTGCTCGGCTTTCAAGGCCTCCATTTCCTGTTTCAGCGCAGCGGCTTGCTGTTCGTCCATACGCACGGTCTGCAGCTTTAACTGCAAATTAAACAACGGCATCTGGTATTCCTGAGTAAGCTGTCCAGCATAATTCTTAAGCTGTTCGGCCAATTCCGTTTGCTTTTGGGTTGCCCGCTCTAGCAGACGCGCCTGCAATTCTTGCTGTTTTGCCGCAATTTTTACCTTAAACTCTTGTTCAGCAGCCGATTGTAAACTGCCGGTGACATTAGCAGGCAAATTCATAGCTGATTGAGACCGATTTTTTTCTTTACCAGCCATAATCGCAAGCTGCTCTTGCAGGGTAGCAGCCTGCTGCTTATAATGTTGCCATTCCTGATATTTGGGATGAGCCTGGATGGCTTTATCCAAGTCAATAACCCCAAGTTGCTGTACTTCGGGCGGTTTGGCGTCAGGTGTCGAACGGGAGCAGCCTGTTAGTAAAACAATACAAAGAATCAGGGCCGCAAGAAACCTTCCTGGTGTTATGCGAATAGACACCAAATCACCCTTTCTGCATGATAATATGATTGGAACTTCGGTTGAAGCGGCTGTTGTTGCAACATAAGGCAACAAGCTAAGCTTTGAGCCGAGCGCAGGATCAAGCGGCTCGGCTCATAAATATACCTTATTTCCCGGTAAGTTTTTTTACAACATCAGCAGTCAAATCTTGACCGCCGTATACTACATTATTCACATCAAAAACTACGGCAATACCTTTGGCATCAGCTACTGATTTAATAGCAGCATCTACTTTATCATAGATAGGTGCCAGAAGTTCTTGACGCTTAAGTTCCAAGCGCTGCATCGTTTGATTATAATAGTCTTGTTTTTCTTTAGCAGACATGTTAGCTGTTTTGGCCTCAAAGTCCTTCTGGGCTTGCTCAATTTCAGCGTTCATGGCTTCATCCGCTTTGGCTAGGTCTGGCAACTGTTGCAATATCAGTGCTCGATTTACTTTACCAATATTGGATGAGGTACCGGCCGCAGCCGCGTAGCCTGTAGCACTTTGCGATATCGCCAGTCCGAATATCCCTAGTAAAAACACCACTACTACAGTAACAGCAACCGTTTTAGCAAACTTCTTATCTTTAAACACGCTATACCCTTCTTTCCTGCCGTCTGGCAATAAAATTCTCCTTTACTTTCCAATTATATCAGGAAGCTCCCGATTCAGCAAGTCTTACAAATTGGCTATAAACCTCAGCCAATTCTCTTTTTCAGTAAAAACATACTCGGCACTTAGAAATTCATGCACCTTATACCTGACCCCAATTTCGTAGTAATCTGCTTTTGGCGTGTCCTCAAGCCGTAGAGTCCAATTGGTGCCAATGTAGTGATTAAGCCATAAGGTGTTGTGATTCTCAGAAAGATTGTACTTTAAGCCGGCGTAAGTAGTATCAGTAAATTTGTGACCCCAGCCTGGTTCAAAGTCCCATGCCAGATTATTGGGAACAAGTGTAATCTCCAAAAAAATTTCATCCCGGTTGCCGGTAAATTTGCCAACATGAAGCTTCGCCGAAGTAGTATCTTGCTCCCGTCCTACATCTAGATTTCCCTCCAGCGTTAATCGATATTTATTTGTTTCGGCATACAGGGTTACTTTCGTGTCAACACCAGGATCGACAACTGG
>NZ_JBYKYF010000191.1:0-2240 GCF_057736855.1 Sporomusa sp. | reverse complement strand
CAAAAGCAACTGGCAATCCACGCATCATATCGGCCTTTTCACGGACAGTAGAACCTGCCTCTGCCAGCAATATATTAGGGATGGTACGAGAGCGCAAAGAAACGTCCACCGTATCAATCACTGGACCCATAGGAATCAGTGATAGTTTAATATGCGTCTCTGCCCCGGCAGTAATCTCCAGATTGCTGCGAAATTCCGGCAGTTGGCTTGCTAACCATTCTCGGATCACCATCTTCGATACGCTGCTAGCCCAAGCTAGTGAGTCAACAGGTAATCCGATTAAAACATCGGCCACCCGCTCTTTAAGCGGTCCAATATCCTGGTTAATTAGTTTCAGTAAATCGGGTGACAAACCCACACTATCAATTTCAACCGATACATCTTGGATCACTTCCCCCCAAGGTGCTAACCCCACCACAATTTGGGTAGTAGTACCTGGTATAATCGTCACCCTCTCGACACTATAACCAACAAGAACTCTGTTAAAAATCTCCCTAACAAGGTTTTCATAACTGACCTGATTGGTCTTAACATCAGTAACCGTGCGTCCAACAAGCATTTCTTCCCCAACCGTCGTGATACTTGCTGTCATTCGCTTGGCAACCCTGTCAGGTGGCGGCTCAGCGGCCATAATCGTCACGGCAATGTTGTCCACAGTTGGAGCTATCGCATTGCCAACTCCGGGCCACAAGACCAGTAGCAGGACAATAACGCTGAGAGCGATCATCTGGCGTGGATACCTTACGCTAATGATGCATACCTCCTTGTACTAAATGAGTCAGGCCTGCGGCCTGACTCATTCATTAATACCGTTTTAGAACTGACCGCCAAAGCTGAAGTGAGCCCGACCACCCTGATCGCCTTGCGCATAGTCAAGACGAATAGGTCCTATCGGTGTGTTCAGACGTAAACCTACGCCAACACTGACATTAAGATCATCAAGCTTGTACCCCTCACCATCCCAGGCATTAGCAATATCGGTGAACACTACACCTTGCACTTTGTTAACCACCGGGAAACGGTATTCGGCCGTAGCGGCCAGCATTTTATCGCCTTCAAACTGGTCGTCTTTGTAACCGCGCAGAGTATCAGAACCACCAACAGCGAATTTGCCATTGTCAGGCATGCTGCCATCTGCATAACCGATGGTGAGTCGGGAGGCAATTACATGGTCACGACCAACTTTGTAGTATTTGCGGCCTTCAAGCGTGTACTTGTTATAGTCAAAGTCACCGCCAAGTGCTCTACCGGCAAACTCGGCCGACAGAGAATAACGGGCACCTTCCGTAGGACTGAACACATTATCCCGGGAATCAAACACGCGGGTCAACGTGATGCTGCGGGTCAAACCAAAGTTCTTTTCCAAATAATTAGGGTATGGTAGTTTGCTTGGGTCTTTAGACGAGTAATCGTAAGGACCATCAATATATTCAACATGCGTGTCTCGACGGTTTTTGAAAGTTATATAGTTTTGTAGATATTCACCATGCGGACGGCCAAGCGTAATATCAAAGCCTTTCCGGTTTTTATCATAGGTGGATTCCAAATGACCATTAGTATCATAATCATCATACTCATTGGTCATGTCGTAGAAACTAAAACTCAGTGAAGTTTGCTTGCTGTCCAACCAGGGGCGGGTATAACTTACCTCATAGTTGGTATTATCAGCACCGCCAAATTCCCAGTGTAATTTGACTTTATCGCCAGTGCCTCTGAAGTTATTGTCACCCAGTTCAATAATACCAACCAGACCATCGGCTTTGCTATAACCACCGCCAATGGAGAATGTGCCTGTCTTTTGTTCAACGACACTGGCTTCCAGGACAACCGCATTGGGTTCTTTGCCTGGATTAAGTTTCATGTTAACATCCTCAAAGTAACCAAGGTTGTACACTTTTTGCATACTGCGACGGGCGTCCTTGACGTTGAAAGGTTCCCCGGTTTTGAGTTTCATTTCACGGGTAATAACTTCATCCTTGGTCTTGTCGTTACCTTTGATCACAATGCCTTCCAGTACACCTTCACTAATCGTCAAGGTCAATACCCCAGACGGCGACATAGCCACATCACTTACTTTGGCTAAAATATAGCCTTGGTCATGATAATATGACTCAATCGCCCGGATATTGGCATTAAGGGTTCTGGTATTCAGAATACCCTCTTTGCCTGTGGTCACCAATTCCTTAATTTTTTCGGTAGATACCTTGTTGTTGCCTTTAACGACAATGTCTGTAAGTTTT
>NZ_JBYKYF010000190.1:0-5935 GCF_057736855.1 Sporomusa sp. | reverse complement strand
CGTAGCTGACCAAAAAATAAAAAAAACGGGTCAATCCCTAACCTTATCCCTAGTTAAAAACCCCGATATTTTGCGTGAGTTAGGCGAAAGAAAACAACATCAGCTTCTCATTGGTTTTGCGGCTGAAACGCAAGAACTGCTAAGTCATGCGCAAGAAAAACTAATCAATAAAAATCTTGATATGATTGTGGCTAATGATGTTACTTTACCAGGAGCAGGATTTAATATTGATACAAACATTGTCAAACTTATATATAAAAACGGCCAGATTGAAGAATTGCCGCAGCTTACTAAGCGTCAGGTGGCTGAAATCATCATAGACAAAATCTGTTTAATGTTGACAAATTCTGCTTGATTTTTTTGTTTATTTGAATTAGAATTTTTTTGTTGCTAAAATTGCATATGCTATACTCATCAAGAGTTGGTGGAGGGACTGGCCCGATGAAACCCGGCAACCATTTAGTTTTTATACTAAAACGGTGCCAATTCCGGCGGATAAACCCGCGAGATGGGAGTGAAAAAACACAAACCTCCCTTGCGGAGGTTTTCTTTTGTATTTGTATATGAAACTTAGGAGGGACAGCACCTATGGAAAAAAAACGTATGCTCTTTACATCTGAATCTGTAACCGAAGGTCATCCTGATAAGATTGCCGATCAAATTTCCGACAGTGTTCTTGACGCTATTCTGGCCAAAGACCCAAATGCCCGGGTAGCTTGTGAAACACTGGTTACTACTGGTTTTGTACATGTAGTAGGGGAAATTACTACTGACGGCTATGTAGACATTCCTAAAATTGTTCGTGAAACTATTAGAAAGATTGGCTATACTAGGGCTAAATATGGTTTTGACAGTGAAACCTGCGGTGTTTTAATCTCTATTGACGAACAATCTCCCGATATTGCATTAGGTGTTGATAAAGCCCTCGAAGCCAAGCAAGGCCACATGGATGCCTTTGAAGCTATTGGCGCCGGTGACCAAGGCATGATGTTTGGTTATGCAACTAACGAGACTCCTGAATATATGCCTTTACCCATTGCTCTGGCTCATAAAACCGCCCGTCGTCTCGCCGAGGTGCGTAAAAACGGCGAACTTCCTTATCTCCGTCCAGATGGAAAAACCCAGGTAACTGTTGAATATGAAGATGGTAAACCGGTACGTGTTGATACTATCGTAATTTCAACTCAACATAGCCCGGAAGTCGATAGAGATACGATCGAAAAGGACATTATTGCCAAAGTAATTGCCCCGGTAGTTCCTGGCGAACTGTTGGATGCGAAAACGAAATATTATATTAATCCGACAGGACGTTTCGTAGTAGGCGGACCCCAAGGTGATTCTGGCTTAACTGGCCGCAAGATTATTGTTGATACCTATGGTGGCATGGCTCGTCATGGTGGCGGTGCTTTCTCTGGCAAAGATCCTACCAAAGTAGACCGTTCGGCTGCCTATGCCGCCCGTTATGTAGCAAAAAATGTTGTTGCGGCTGGTTTAGCTGATAAGTGCGAAATCCAATTAGCCTATGCTATCGGTGTGGCCCGGCCGGTATCTGTCATGGTAGAAACCTTTGGTACTGCAGCCATTCCTGAAGCAAAAATTGTCGAACTGATCAACAAGCATTTTGATTTGCGGCCTGCAGGCATTATCAAAACCCTGGATCTTCGGCGCCCGATTTATGCTCAAACAGCCGCTTACGGGCATTTTGGCCGCACCGATATAGATTTGCCATGGGAGCGTATCGATAAGGCCGAAATCCTTCGCAAAGAAGCTAATCTATAAGTAATTGAGTTGCCTTAGTTCTGCTCACATAGGATGTAAGTCTTAAACAGGCAATGTGCGGATAAAACTAATGAATTAGAGGCCAATGGTAATACTAATATTACTGGATACTCAATTCAGTAAAAAAGGAGGTATTCTATTGGCTACACCGAAAAATACCAAAACATCCGTTTACCGTGTTGGGGGCCTCAAAGGCGACCACTGCCGGGAACGTATTGAGCATACGTTGTCTCACCTTCACGGCGTTTCATCCGTAAAGGTAGACCTAGCTTCTGGGCAAGTGGCTGTCAATCATGATGAATCTATAACAACTAGTGGATATATTGAAGAAACGTTACAATCACTCGGTTACTCAATTCAAGGTTGAGGAGCCTGATATAATGAAGCTGCATTTTTCGCCGCAAAAAAGACGCCGAGTCAAACGTTTTTTTAAACGTTTACCAATGGATACTGGGCTAGATTGGGATATGACTGATTATTATCCTGATAGACCAGTAGCAGGTATTTGACATTGTAAAGCGAATATAACTTGTATATGGTATCGATTAGGACAAGGGGACTGCATAGTCCCCTTGTCTTTATCCTGCAAGAAAGTATAGCTTTAGCCTGGATAAACAAGGCGGTTCTAGCAACTATCTCAGGTTAAAGCAAGCCGTTGGTTATTTAAGAAAACTATCTGTGGGTGAAACAATGGCAAATACTGCTCAAGTTATTGTAAATATTCCTACCCGTAACATTAATAAGCCTTTTTCCTACCTAATTCCTGCTCATTTTTCTGAAATCAAAATAGGCTGGCGCGTACTTGTGCCGTTTGGCAATAGGAAAGTGGAAGGGTTTGTTGTCGGTTTAACGACGGAAAGTACCGAAGGTTTAAAAGCTATTCTTGATATACTTGATGATTATCCTTGGTTTGATGACAACATGCTGAAAACAGCTACATGGATAAGCCAGTATTATCTCTGTTCTCTTGGTGAAGCCATGCGTCTTTTTATTCCTGGCTTATCGGGAGTAAAAACGCAAAAAGCCTATCAAGCATCTAAAGAACTTACTTTTGAAGAAATCGCTATTCTTCTAAATAGTAAGCCAGAGGAATACCGCACAGCTCTTACTTATATTTATGATCGCGGCCAAGTTACTTACAAAGACCTTAGCAAACTATCTGGTAATATAGATGCTATGATTAAATTTTTTTTGCAACACAAATTAATTATTCCTGTAGATAGTGTTAATAAACGCGGCAAAGTCAGCACAATGACGCTTGTTAATTTGGCTGTCAGTAAAGAGGTGGCTGCTCAAGTTGAACAAACTTTACCCAAAGCCAAAGCGGCACAGAAACGACTTTTGCTGGCACTTATCCAGGAGAATGAACTGAGTTTGGCTCAGCTACGTGACTTAAAAATTAGTCAGGCTACTGTAAAAAAATTAACTGAACAAGGGATTATTACCAGCCGGAGTGTACCGGTGCTGCGCAATAGCTATAATTGTCTGCCACAGCAAGCTGACGAAGTAACGTTGACGCCATCGCAGCAGCAGGCTTTGCAGCTAATAACTCCAGTAATCGCAGCTAAAGTGCACAAATCTTTTCTTATCCATGGCGTTACTGGTAGTGGTAAAACTCTTATTTATATTAAGGCTGTAGCTGAGGTTCGGCGACACAATCGCCAAGCGATTGTATTAGTACCGGAAATTGCTTTGACAAGCCAGATTGTTGCTCGGTTTCAGGCGGCTTTTGGCAATGATGTTGTGGTTATGCACAGCAAATTGTCTATAGGCGAGCGCCATGATGCTTGGCGGCGCCTCCAATCCGGTCAGGCTGGCATTGTTATTGGTGCGCGTTCGGCATTATTTGCACCAACTCACGATTTGGGCATAATAATTATTGATGAAGAACATGAATTTACTTACAAACAGGAAGAATCTCCCCGTTACCATGCCCGGCAGGTTGCCTTAACTCGTGCCCAATTATCTGATGCAGTCCTTATACTAGGTAGCGCTACCCCGGCTGTGGAAACTTACTTTCAGGCGCGTAACGGTACTCATACGTTAATTTCTTTGCATCATCGTATTGATAATGTGCCAATGCCACAAGTTACGGTAGTGGATATGCGCCAGGAACTGGCCCAAGGTCGTCGTAGTGTTATCTCAGTGCCTATGCAGGACATGTTAGCTGCTACGTTAGCCAGAAAAGAACAAGCAGTCATCCTGCTTAACCGGCGCGGCTATTCGACATTTGTCCTGTGCCGTGAATGTGGTCATGTCCTAAAATGCGCACATTGTGATATTTCACTGGTATACCACACACTCGGCAACAGCCTTCGCTGCCACTATTGTCAGGAACGCCATGCTGTTCCGGATATTTGTCCACAATGTGGCAGTCGGTATATCCGTTATTTTGGGACAGGTACGCAGAAAGTGGAAGAAGCGCTGACCAAGTTATTTCCTGCAGCGAAAATTGTCCGTATGGATCAGGATACAACCAGGGGAAAAATGGCACATGATAAAATACTGGCAGCTTTTAGTGCCGGCATGTATGATATTTTGTTAGGCACACAAATGGTTGCTAAAGGACACGATATTCCTAATGTGACGGCGGTTGGGATTATATCGGCAGATACTGCGCTTAATCTGCCGGATTTTCGGGCGGCTGAAAGAACATTTGCGTTATTGACGCAAGCCGCTGGGAGAGCTGGGCGCGGTAAAAAACGCGGACAGGTAGTTATGCAGACCTATAATCCGGAGCATTATGCGATAACGGCCGGAGCAGAACATAATTACTCTGCATTTTATGAACAAGAAATTGTTTTTCGGCGTCAATTACATTATCCGCCATTTATTAATCTGGTAAAAATAACCGTACAAGCAACTGACGAAACCATTGCTTATCGAAATGCTAATACATTGGCAGTCGAGCTAACTCAACAAATGAAGAAAATGGCTGCTACTATAATCGGACCATTTCCAGCATCGGTTTATAAAATAAAAGATATTTTCCGGGTTAATATTTTGATTAAAACTTTGGATTTACCTGCACTAACCAGTCTGTTAGCGACTTTGAATGTTAGCAGTCGCAAAGACGTTATTATTGATGTAGATCCTGTTAATGTTCTTTAGTTCGGCTGTAATATGTTAGTTAACTATTACGCTTATATGGACACACTAATTAGTACTTTTATGACCTGTTAAACTGTGATAAAATTTGTCTAATGGCCGAAAAGAAAGAGGAGGAAAAAAACATGCCATTAATGGAAATAAAAAAAGCAGGCGATAAAATTCTCAAAGCTACTGCTGCGCCTGTGGAAAAAATTGATCGCAAAATAAAACAATTGTTAGATGATATGGCTGAAACTATGTATGCTGCTGACGGGGTGGGATTGGCTGCTCCGCAAGTGGGAGTATCATTGCGAATCGTGGTAATTGACGTTGGCGATGGCGTAATTGAACTTATTAATCCGGAGATTATTAGCTATGAAGGTTGTGAGGTTGGTACTGAAGGCTGTCTGAGTGTTCCGGGGATGTATGGGGAAGTTGAGAGATATGCAACAGTAACGGTAGAAGCGTTGAATCGTTATGGCAAAAAAATCCGAATTTCAGGTTCTGGCCTATTAGCACGGGCTTTACAACATGAAATTGACCATCTAAATGGCATTCTGTTTATCGAACTCGCGAAAAGCATTCATAAGGGGTAGTTGACATGGGCAAATTACGTACAGTATTTATGGGTACACCTGACTTTGCAGTGCCATGTCTGGATGTACTTATGAAAGAAGGCTATCCTGTAGTTGGGGTCATAACTCAACCTGATCGTCCTAAAGGTCGCGGTCAAAAACTGGCTTACTCACCAGTTAAAGAAGCGGCGCTTACCTACAATCTGCCTGTTTTGCAGCCTGTTAGTATAAAAGATGAAGAGGTATATAATCAGATTGCCGCTCTTAATCCGGATATTATTATTGTTGTTGCTTTCGGACAATTGCTACCAAAAAGACTGTTAGAATTGCCGCCCTATGGCTGTATTAATGTACATGCCTCGCTTTTACCCAAATATCGCGGCTCTGCGCCGATCCACTGGGCGATTATTAATGGGGAAACCACCACTGGTGTTACTACCATGTATATGGATGCGGGTATGGATACTGGTGATATGATCTTAAAAGCGGAA
>NZ_JBYKYF010000189.1:0-5968 GCF_057736855.1 Sporomusa sp. | reverse complement strand
GGTCTAGACAAGAAATTAGTGGAGTCTTCGGTAAATATCTTTGAATTCCACTTGCAGGATGCTCTTACTATAACTGCCAAAAACCTCTTTCCCAATCCCAGCCTCAAGCAACGCTTTCCTGAGCGGTGCTGCCGGTGTCTCCAGCAAAATGTGTTCAAGCATCATTAGCCCCAGATAGGCCTCTGGGTCAGTGGCCTTACCTGCAGCAATATTCAGGGTGATATACGTTTTATCTTTTTTCGACTCCCCTGGCGATATCGGATAATCAGCTACTTTTACCACCATCTTGTTAAACGGCTGTTGCAGCGGTATAGCTGAGTCAATTTTCTTATACGTAAAGTCTTTGAGATATGCTTCGTGCAGGAACTTAAGGTTGTCATCCAAATCAAGGTTCCCATAAAGGAAAATGTAACTATTCGCAGGATGATAATATTTTTGGTGAAACGCAACAAACTGCTCTTGTGTAAGCTCAGGTATATGGTCAGGATCACCGCCGGATTCCACGCCATAGGTGGTATCAGGAAAGAGAGTAGCATAAATCTGTTGTTCCAAAATAGCATCAGGGGAAGAAAAAACCCCTTTCATTTCATTGTATACAACACCTTTGTAGGTAAGCTCAGCCGTCTTATCTGGCAGTTCGTAATGCCAGCCTTCCTGCATGAGAATTTCCGGAGTTTCCAGCATAATGGGATAAAACACGGCATCCAGGTACACATCCATCAAATTGCGGAAATCTTTATCATTACGGCTGGCAACCGGATACATCGTCTTGTCAGGAAAAGTCATAGCATTTAAGAACGTGTTGAGCGAACTTTTTACCAGTTCAACAAAAGGTTCTTTTATGGGAAATTTGCGTGAACCACAAAGTACCGAATGCTCGACGATATGCGGTACCCCGGTGGAGTCCGCCGGCGGGGTACGAAAAGTGATAGAAAATACTTTATTGTCGTCATCATTGCCTAAATATAACAACCGCGCTCCACTTTGCTCATGTACAAACAGCTTAGCGTCCGAATTAATTTCAGCTACTCTCTTGGCATCCAGCAGCTTAAATCCATGGTACACTTGGCCAATCTCAAAGGACATATTTTTACCTCACTTTATTATTTTCTTGAATATCCTATGTAGCACTCTGTTAATAAGTCAATATGTTCGGCAATATGGAATGCTTTTCCTGCAACATTAGACAAGCAAGCCCTACTTATAGATTCTCCCGCTTGACAGTATTTAATTATGACATAACAAATATTCTATATACAGAAAAATTTGCCTTGTGTCAAGTCTCAGGCAATGCCTATGCCGGAATGTCACAGCAGATGGGTAATCATTCTGATTTCAACAGAAATTCATCTATACATTCTGGTAAACACAAAAACGCCGGCATTGCTGCCGGCATGTATTCAGACGTATTTACCTTTTAGAAACCAGCCGCACAGGTTCAGGGCCTAGATAATTTTTAGGCAGCAAATGAGCCATCCCTCAAAAAGGCATTGTGTGCAGGTTAGAAAACTTGTACACCAAGTATTCACTACGTTTCGGTAACCGCCTGTCTACGCATAGCTGCCCAGCGATAAATAATCATCGGCAAAACCAACAGCGGTACGCCGAAATACAAAGAGATTCTCAGCTCCTCGATAAAAGCAACACAGATCAAACACGCAATCTGTACCCAAATTCCTAACTGTGTAATATAGGGAAAAAACGGCGCTTTATATTTTAATGATTCAACCTCATCCGGGCTAAGCTGTTTCCGGAAATTATACTGACTCCAGCAAATGGAGATCCAGGCAATAGCACCAGTAAATCCGGACAGTGCCAGCAGATAGGTATAAATGCTTTGATCCTGGTCAAACGTGTACAGCACAACCCCTATCCAACATACTCCGATGGACATGGCTGTTGCATTCTGCGGTACCCCCTGGCTGTTAAGCTGTCCCAGCCAACGTGGTGCCATACCTTCTTGCGCCAGTGCATACAAGGCTCGAGTGCACCCATACAGTCCTGAATTGGAACAGGAAATGGCAGCAGTCAAAACTACAAACGAGAAGATTGCACCTGCCCATTCCAACCCATAGGTACTCAAGGCTGCCGCGAAAACAGAACTTTCCAAGCTTGCTTTATCCCAGGGAAATATCGTTACCAGCAGCAACATGGGTATGATATATAAGGCGATAATCCGCATAGTAACCTGTTTAATAGTAGCCGGAATGGTCTTAGCCGGTTCCTGGCTTTCAGCAGCCGCTAAACCAATAATCTCCGACCCCTGGAAATTCACTAAAATGATGACCATAGTCAGCAGAACAACCCAGTAGCCATCAGGCGCAAATCCTCCGCTGGATAATAAAATACTGGTTCCGAGGAAATCTCCACCACCGATGGCACCGAAAAAAATCAGGATAGCTAAGCCGCAAAACATGATCATGGCGGCAATTTTAATCAACGCCAGCCAGAACTCAAATTCACCAAATAGATTAACCCTAGATAAGTTTATAATCGTTATCGCCAAACCAAATAGCAGCGCCCACCACATGGCGCTTACTGCCGGAAAAAAACCATTCATAATAATGCCGGCGGCAATCATTTCTGACGGAACATAGGTTACCCATGTCAGCCAATAGCACCAGCCGACACCGCAAGCCCAAGCCGGTGATATATAGTCCCGGGTGTAACTGATAAACGAACCGGCAATCGGCCGAGCCACTGCCAATTCACCCAAACATACCATAACCGCATAAACAATTAAGCCGCCTAGCAAATAGGCCAGCACAGATGCCGGGCCGGCTTTGCCAATCACATAGCCGCTGCCCAAAAAATAACCACTGCCTATAATCCCCCCTAGGGCAATCATTTGCAGATGGCGGTTTTTGAGTCCCCGCTGTAATTGTCTTCCGGTACCACCCATTTCCTCCAAGTATCATTCCTCCAGTTCACAAAAAAATTGTTGTTGGAATGATTATATCATAAACATTTTTCTTGACAATTGTTTTTTTTAAAAATAGGCATGTTTTCCAGTGAAAACATGCCTAACACTGTTTTTACTTATATTTTAAGCCCAGCTTAGTAAAGACAACCATATTATTTAATTCGCCGTAATCGTACAGATCGACGAAGGCCGGCGAATAACCAATGCCACCGTTTCCATTACCCGAAACAGATGGTTCATATTGACTGGTCCTAGGTACGCAATGGAGACATCTTGACCCACGACCAGACTCATATTGCGCGCCCCAGTTTCCACAAGCACCGCCTGTTTAGGCCCAAGAGCCGTTGTTGCATACACGCCATCGGTAACTATCGCTTTGATTTGATCCAGTTCCAACAATCCCGTATTTTCGTATGCACGAACCAATTGAGCATACAACGCCGGACTAACGGCCAGGGCGTACGGCCCCAAGTGACCGTGTGCCGTCAATTCTGCCACAGCCTTAACCACATCGGCTAAAGCTGCACCAGTTGCCTGCCAGTCGCTCAGCGGTAGCGATAGTCTACCCTCTGCCGTTAACAGCCCCTCCAGCCCCAGCGCTGTATCACCTTGAAATATTAGCTTGTCTTCCTGCCGAGCAAGATTGCCGGCTGTTACAGCCGCCGCACTGACATCAAACGGAACACCTAGTTTACGGTCTGCCTCGATATTTCGCCACAATAGTTTGAAATCCTGGTATAAAACTGGCAGTTCAAGCGTTTTTCTAGCCCTGGCACTGACAATATATGCGTCTTGATCACCAGTCAAATCCATGCCAACAGGTGATGCCGCACTATCAAAGACAGAATAGGGCATAGTATAAGTACCTGCCCCAAGCGGCCCTTGTAATTCGATCATTCGCCGCCCAACCACTGTTTTCCGCACGACCTCAATAACGGCTTCATCCAGTTCACGCCATTCGGCTGCACTTAACGGCGCAGAGTCACGATCTAAAATATCCATTTAGATGCCCCTTATAAAGCAAACATTTTCGGTTAGTTTTTTCTAAATAAGCTGCCGACTGTCGCAATCGCCGGTTTCTCGTCCTGATCTACTGAACTCACACTGCTTTCGTCCATCATTTCTTCTACTTCTTTCGCCCCTTGTTCATATAAAGCCGCTTCTCCTGGCGCCAGTGCATACAGTAAGCGGAGAAATTCACCGGCATGAACAATTTCTTCGTCGGCAATATCTTGTAATACCTTAATGGCCAGTGCATTATCGGTTGATTCCGCTAACTGATTATAAAGCTGAATGGCTTCATACTCCGCCGCTACCATAAAGCGAATTGCCCGTATCAGTTCCTCGTTAGTTAATTTGCGGCCTGCTTTCATTACGGAAAATGGGTTTCCAAACTCCGGCATATGGGTTCCTCCTATCAGTTGTCCAAATTTTTTACATGCTTTAGTATTCCTTATTTTTCGTAAAAATTTCTGAGAAAATAGTATTTATGATGAAAGCCAAATAAATAGTTTTCAATTCTATTTGTATAAAAACAGACAAAGACTAAGACTACTGCCAAATCCCCAGAACCAGCAGCAACCTTAGTCTTTGTTACTTGTTGAAAAAGTATAGCTTCTCTTTACTTATTACTTCTTAAAAGATTCATATACAGCCTGATATTCAGGTGTTGGCGGAATGGACTTATAAACATACACATGAACCCCACTAGGATCATTGACAACAAAACTGCGCTCACCCCAGGGTTTATCCTGCAATTCCTGATAAATCTCGACACCCGATTCTTTCAGCCGCTGATATTCAGCATCCACATCATCCACTTCCAGAGAAACAATAATACCTGTTCCATGAAAAAAGTCGCCAGCATCCCGCTGTGGTTTTGTAAAGCTAATGCCTGCTGCCATTCCGGGAGCAAGCAGTTCAATATACCAATCACTTTCATACACCAAGATAAAACCAAAGTGTTTCATATAAAAATCTCGGCATTCTGTAAGTTTATCCGTACTGATTGTGGTGTCAAATCGTTTAATGTTCATACTACAACCTCCCAACTTCTGGTTTGCGTTGTTTAAAATAAACTACCTTGAGATTGCAGGCTTGTGCCAAATCATAGGCTACATCCAGCCTGTTACCAATATCGTGCTGCCAATGAGCATCAGAACCAATAGTAACCAGTCGCCCGCCCAGCTCATAAAACCGCTGGTAGATCGGCCGCACAATCTCCACGGCAGCCTGACTGGTCAGGCGTCGGGTATTAATTTCCAAGGCTTTCCCCTTTTGGGCAAGTGTTTTTAGGATTTCATCAATCCAGTCACAAAATTCGTGATAATAAACTTCAGGATCTGGATACCGTGCATACCGGGCTATGTAATCAATATGTCCGAGGCTGTCAATAAAATCATGGGTCTTTAGGCACATATGCATCCAGGTAAAATACTGCTCATACGCCTCACGCTTGGTGCGTGAATGATAATACGATTCGAGATAAATGTCGATATTATTGACCGCATGAATGGAACCAATAACATAATCAAACGGATGATTAACAACAATCTGCTGGTTTTCCCCTACACAGTCTGCGCCCATGCCTACTTCAATACCCAGCAGCACCCTATCACTGCGGTATTGTTTATAATCCGCAAAATACTGATTAACGTCAAAAGTAATAATATCAGACTCAGGAAATGCCAAATCCGTATGCTCGGTGATAATAATTCCCAGCCCTAACTTGTCAGCTTGACTGACGGCTTCCTCGATAGTCATGTGGGAATCGGCAGAATAGCCAGTGTGAATGTGCGTGTCAAATAGCAAAGATACAGCCTCCTAATTGTAGAGTGGCATATATATCATTCTAATACAAAAATTCCTAAACTACAAATAGTTGGTCAGGGAATTTTAATTATAAAAAAAAGCAATACTTTAGATTTAGAATACATTTGAAAGGGGCATAACCATCTATGCTTAAAGTACTCTTTGCAGCCAGCGAAGCAGCTCCATTTGCTAAAACCGGCGGACTGGGTGATGTTATCACTTCACTGCCAAAAG
>NZ_JBYKYF010000001.1:6790-45274 GCF_057736855.1 Sporomusa sp. | reverse complement strand
ATCCCCTGCTCCACTACACTTTATGCTTTACCCCAACATTTGACAAAGAACCGATGTTTCTGATAATACTGGTATATAATTGTTTTTGGAAATATTCCTTAATTATTCCAAAAATATAGAGGTGATTTGAGACGCATTTTGTTACGCGAATTGGTTTTAGGCAATAAAAGGGTTAGGAGTGATGTAATTGGACATATTACGTAACTGGAAAATTCATGTTTTAGTACTGATGATCGTTATTATGTCAGAGATGCTTGGTATTGTAAAATATGGTCTGATTATTCTGCTGCCTTTGCTGCATGCTATGGTACTTGGCGGCATTATCAGCTTTCCTAAGTTTAAGATTGTATCAACCAAGCAAATGGAAGTAGCTGCCGGGATTTTGCCGGTTGCGATGATGTTGTTGATTGTCAAAATTGGTTTAGATATAGGTCCTAATTTGCCTATGCTGTTTCATTCAAAAGGAGCGCTGCTGTTTCAGGAAGTAGGGCATTTCTTTGGTACTGTTCTGCTGGGATTGCCGATAGCTGTACTCTTACATATGGGCCGAGAAGCGGTTGGTGCTACTTATTCGGTTGCTAGAGAACCCAATATTGCGATCATTGCCGAAAAATATGGTCTTGATTCAGCGGAAGGGCGTGGCGTAATGGCCATGTATATCTGCGGAACGCTGTTTGGCGCTGTGTGGTTAGCCATTTTAACTGGTGTGGTAGCTAAATTAGAAATTCTACATCCGTATGCGTTAGCAATGGGGTCAGGTGTAGGTAGCGGCAGTATGATGGCGGCTTCAGTCGGCTCAATTATTGCAGCTTACCCTGACATGGAACAACAAATTCGAGCCTATGCGGGGGCAGCTAATTTAATGTCTACCATTTTGGGCATTTACGTAAGTCTCTTTTTGTCATTGCCGCTGGCCAACAAACTGTACGATATCTTAAATAAGTTGCGAGGCAATAAAGAGACTGTAAAGGAGATGCTATAATGAGCAAGTTGCTAAATATGGCCATTGTCCTGATTATTACAGGATTATTTGTCGTTGTTGCTAATTTTATTGGCTATAAAGTGGATTGGTATAGTTCTTTGCTGGGGATTGCCGTTATTGTTGCCATTGGCCTGCTGGGAATGGCTATTAGTCAATTGCCTGTGCTGAATAAATTACCCATGGTGTTTTGGATATCTTTTGTTGCGATTATTTTCTCAATCCCAGGTTTTCCTGGCAGCGAGTGGATTATTCAAACAACAAAAAAGGTGCAATTTCTTGCCATTACTACTCCAATTTTGGCTTATGCCGGTTTATCCTTGGGGAAAGATATAGAGATGTTCAAAAAGTTGTCATGGCGCATTGTTCCGGTAGCGTTGGCTGTAATTACCGGTACATTTATTTTTGCGGCCATTATTGCCCAATGTATCCTAAAACTAGAAGGGGCGATTTAGTTTTAAACAAGTTAATAGTGGAGGTAGACAATGACGCGAGAGGAATTAAAGCAGAAAGTTTGTCAGGCAATAGAAGCCCGCAGGGAAGAGATTCTTGCACTGGGAGATTCCATTTATCATGAACCTGAGCTGGGTTTTAAAGAAACCAAAACAGCGGCTAAGGTGGAAGAGATATTCCGTACACTCGGGATACCTTATGAAAAAGGGTTGGCTCTTACTGGCGTGAAGGGGCGGCTTACAGGTAAAGAGTCCAAATGCACGGTAGCTATCTTAGGTGAACTGGATGCAGTTATTTGCGCTGCGCATCCGGCAGCTGATCCGTTAAGTGGTGCGGCTCATTGCTGTGGTCATAACGTTCAGATAGCGATGCTCATGGCTGTAGGCAGAGCATTGCTTGATACTGGTGCCATGAATTATCTGGCTGGTGATGTCGTATTATTCGCGGTTCCGGCTGAGGAATATGTTGAGATTGCATACCGTAACAAACTGCGTGAAGAAGGAAAAATCAAATATCTTGGGGGGAAACAAGAATTAATTTACCGGGGAGCTTTTGATGATATTGATATGGCCTTGCAAGTGCACTTGCTTACTAAGACCGGGACAGATAGCTTTGTGCGGCTTGGCAGTACCAGTAACGGCTTTATCGGTAAATTAGTTCAGTATAAAGGTAAGGCGGCACATGCTGCCATGGCTCCATCTGAAGGGATTAATGCTCTGAATGCGGCGATGTTGGGCATTATGGGTGTGCATGCTCAGCGGGAGACCTTCCGTGAACAGGATTATGTACGGTTTCATCCCATTATTACGCAGGGCGGCGATTTGGTTAATGTAATTCCCGAAGATGTGCGTATGGAGAGTTATGTACGGGCAGCCAGTATTGAGGCATTACGCGATAGCAATATAAAAATTGACCGCGCATTACGCGCCGGTGCTGCTGCCGTAGGTGCGGAAGTAACGATTCAAAGTTTACCCGGTTATTTACCGATGATTAACAACCAGGAACTGAATCAGGTGTTTAAGGCCAATGCCGAGGTTTTGTACGGACAAACGCAAGTGGTTGTAGGCACCCATGAGGCTGGCAGCACTGATACCGGCGATCTTTCCCATATCATGCCGACGATTCATCCTTGGCTCGGTTGTGTTTCAGGTGCTTTGCACAGTAAAGAGTATTCGGTAGCCGATGTTCATGCGGCTTATATCAAGTCCGCGCAGGCACTAGCGATGACAGTCATTGATCTGTTGTACGGCGCTGGGGAAATAGCAGAGAAAATAGTAAAAGACTATAAGCCGCTGTTAACAAAAGAACAATATTTGGCTTTCCTAGATTCGTTTAACCAAGATCAGTAAGCGAGTTTAGTATAAGATGAACGCGCCAACGAGTATTTAAATAGCATTGTGCTTTTCATATCTTTTTCTAAACAAAGCGAGACTTCTTGAGGGAGACAAAAAACGTCTTTCCTCAAGTGAAGTCTCGCTCTGTTTTTTTATGGGTAGCACCAGCAAGAAGAGTACAAACCTACCATACTATTCACCTACTATGCTGGTGACATAGCATTGTTAAAATTCTTTAGAAAATCAGTAATATATCTGACAAGTTGTCATATACATGAAGTAAGACGACAGCGGCGCCGGACTCAGGTCTTTTTTCCTCAGAGAAAAATATAAAGGTGGGATGGCTAGGCCGCATGTAATGAAAAACTATGAGTTTAACGTTAGGAGCATGTTAGCACAAATTGCGCTGTTGGGAGGCATAATCTGCCTATTTGCTTATGTGTATTCTACAGTCCATGTACTCATCGGCATACTTATTGGTTTGGTGACAGGTTCCATCTATTTTTTGTATCTGTACCGCCAAGTTGAGAATGTGCAGGTACTGACCAAGCAGCAGGCCATTGAGCATATTCGAGGAGGCTGGGCAATTCGGCTGGCCGTTATATTGTTGGTACTTATTATCATTACTCAAGTATTACAGGCCAGTGCAAGTGCTTTTATCGTAGGCTTCTTTACCATTCCGGCGCTATTGTTCCTTCAGGGGATGCTGCTGGTTTATAAGCAAATAAAAGAGACTAAAAAACAGTAAACCAAGGAGGTGAAGACACATGGGCCACGGCGGAGGTGAGATGGGTGGACACAATGTAGTCGTTTTTGCCGGGCTGGAGTTTAACCTTGATACCTTATACATGACTTGGTTGACTATGGCGATTATCATTTTTGGTTCGCTGTTGGTTCGACTAAAATGGACATTGGTGCCAGCAGGCTGGCAAAATGCTGTGGAACTTTTGCTGGAAGGGCTGCTAAGTCAGATTGACTCAACCATCGGTAAAAACGGACGCAAGGTCGCACCACTTATTATTACATTATTCTTCTTTCTGTTAATTTCCAACTGGTTAGGCTTGGTACCGGGTTTTACTTCACCAACTAATGATATTAATACAACATTAGGTCTAGCACTGATGATTGTTGCTATTGTTCATGGGTATGGTATCAAGACGAAAGGAGTTTTGGCGCATTTTAAGCATTTTATTGAACCCAATATCGTGTTTTTGCCTATCAATATCCTTGAAGAATTGGCAAAACCGATAACACTCTCGTTCCGTCTATTTGGTAACATCTTGGCAGGGGAGATTCTGATTATTATTTTAGGGATTCTTGTACCTTATTTTGTACCGACACTGTGGCTGGCATTCAGTGTGTTTGTTGGTATCATTCAAGCGCTGATATTTACTATGTTATCAATGTCTTACTTAAGTAATTCCTTGCAAGTCCATCATCATCACGAAAAAAAGGAGGGGTGACAGTGGAACAGGCAATTATCATTGCGGCTTCGGTTATTGCCGCAGCTTTAGTGGTAGGTTTGGCAGCTTTTGGAGCGGCAATCGGTGATAGCCATGTAACGGCGAAGGCCGTTGAAAGTATTGCTCGTCAGCCGGAGGCGAAGAACTCCATCATGGTAACCATGCTAATTTCAGTTGGTTTGATCGAATCTATTCCTATTATTGCTGCCGTTATCGCCATTGTACTAGTATTTACTAATCCTTTCATACAGTAACAGCCAGTAAAAAGAGGCGCCTGATAGTTAATTTCTATCAGACGCCTGCTCTCATAGTGAAAGGGGGGATCGTATTTGATTGAGATGAACGCTACTTTAGTGGCTCAGATTATTAACTTTCTATTGCTGGTAGCTATTTTAGCTAAAATTGCCTATCGACCAATCATGACCGCTTTGGAAGAGAGGCGGACACGGATTGAAAGAAGTCTCGAGGAGGCAGAGCGGGAGCGGGTGCAGGCAAATGCCCTAAAAAAAGAGAGTCAAGAGCAGATTGTCGCAGCCCGTATTCAGGCCAGAGCCATTATTGACGAAGCAATTGCCCTAGGGGAAAAGTCGAAAGAAGCGATACTCCAGCAAGCCAGAGAAGAACACGACCGACTGTTAAAAGAGACACAGGCAGAGATCGAGCGTAATTATCAGCAAGCTATGAATCGACTGAGACAAGAGGTAGCTACCATCGCTGTGGCAGCAGCAGAAAAAATTATTGAAAAAAACCTGGATGCAGAAACCAATACCCGTCTGGTACAAAACTTTATTAAGGACTTTACTAAAGAAAAGTATGGTGAGCTCACATGAAGCTGCGGTTAGCAAAGCGATATGCTCAGGCGCTGTTTCGGGTTGCACAAGAGAGACAGATTCTCTATGAGGTACAGGAAGAGTTGTCTTTGGTCGAACAGATGTTTGCCGAAACAGCGGTTCAGAGCTTTTTTAACAACCCCGGAATACCGGCGGCTGAAAAAAAGGAAACCATTGTGCGCTTAGTTGGTGGCAGTGTTTCCGGATTGATCCAAGACTTGTTGTGTTATCTCATTGACAAGCGGCGCATGGCTGTGTTGCCAGACATGATCAAGGCTTACCGGATGTTAGTGAAACAGGCATACAATATCTTGGAAGTTCAGGTGGTAACGGCTTCTGAGCTAGCTGAACAAGACAAACAGAATTTAGAAGCACGGCTTGCCAACATAACGGGAAAAACCATCGAAATGTATTCGCGAGTAGATCCGCGGATTTTAGGTGGACTCATCATTCAAATCGGTGATAAACGTATTGACAACAGTGTGGTAGCCAAACTGGCAAATCTAAAAAGTCATTTATTAAACACAGAGTGTTGGGAAGGTGAGGTGACTAACTCACTGTGAAGATACGACCTGAGGAAATATCGGCCATTATCCAGGAGCAAATCAAGCAATACCAAATACAAAGCAATGTAGATGAAGTTGGCATGGTTATTGAGGTTGGTGACGGTATTGCACGGTTGCACGGCTTGGACAAGGCTATGGCCGGAGAGCTTCTGGAATTCGGCGATGGAGTTTATGGAATGGCGTTAAACCTGGAAGAGGATAATGTGGGTTCAGTCCTGTTAGGTGATGAGGTGAAGGTGCAGGAAGGCTGCACCGTCCGGCGCACTAACAGAATTATGGAAGTGCCAGTGGGGGAAGCACTTATCGGCAGAGTCGTTGATGCACTGGGACGGCCCATTGACGGGCGGGGAGTAATCAATACTACCGCTACTAGACCAGTGGAGTGGCGAGCTCCGGGGATCGCTGACAGGCAGCCGGTAAAAGAGCCATTACAAACAGGGATAAAAGCCATTGACTGTATGGTGCCCATTGGACGAGGACAAAGGGAATTGATTATCGGTGACAGAGGAACAGGTAAAACCGCTATCGCAATTGATACCATCTTGAATCAAAAGGGCGAGGATGTAATTTGTATTTATGTCGCCATTGGACAAAAAGCCTCGACCGTAGCCCGGGTGGTTAAGACACTGGAAGAACATGGGGCTATGGAACATACTATTGTTGTTGTAGCCACGGCATCTGACAGTGCACCGCTGCAATATTTGGCACCTTATACCGGTGTGGCCATGGGCGAGTATTTTATGTACCAGGGACGACATGTGTTATGTATCTATGATGACTTATCCAAACATGCCGCAGCCTATCGGGCCATGTCGCTATTACTCAGGCGTCCGCCAGGACGGGAAGCCTATCCTGGGGATGTTTTTTACCTACATTCCCGGTTGCTGGAGCGGGCAGCCAAATTATCGTCAGAACTGGGCGGCGGCTCACTAACAGCTCTGCCGATCATTGAAACTCTAGCCGGCGACGTAGCTGCCTATATCCCCACCAATGTAATATCCATTACAGATGGACAGATTATTTTGGAAAGCGAGCTGTTTTATGCCGGTACGCGGCCGGCTATCAATGTGGGACTGTCGGTATCACGGGTAGGCGGTGCGGCCCAGATAAAGGCCACTAAGCAAGTGGCCGGGCGTTTGCGGCTTGATTTAGCTCAGTACCGTGAATTGGCGGCATTTGCTCAATTTGGCTCTGATCTGGATAAGGGCACCAAGGATTTGCTGGAACGGGGCAGAAGAATGACCGAACTACTCAAACAGCCGCAATATAAACCTATGCCGATTGAGGAACAGGTTGTTGCCATTTATTTAGGCGTTAACGGACATTTGGATGATGTGCCTGTTTCGCTTGTAAGTAAGTTTGAACATGAATTTCTTCAGTATATTCGTGCCTATCCGGAGATCTGCGGCGGAATCAAAGAGAAAAAATGCATAGAGCCGGAAGTGGAAGAACTCCTAAAAACCACCATCAAACAGTTTAAAGACTCCTTTATGGCGAGGTGAGCCATGCCTAGTGCATTAGATTTACGCCGCCGCATCAAGGGTGTAAAAAACATCCAGAAAATAACTCAGGCCATGAAATTAGTTGCCGCTGTGCGTTTGCGTAAGGCTCAGGAGCGGGTAAAAGAAAGTTTACCTTATTTCCAGGGGCTTAAGACAGCCATCCGCGATATAGTAAAAAGTGGAGAGGAAATTAACAATGTCTTGTTTGCGCAACGGGAAATTATGCGTACCGGATATTTGATCATTGGTGCCGATAAAGGGTTGGCAGGTTCTTATGGCAGTAACGTGATTAGAGCCGTGCAGCGCCATATCGGCGGCGAGCAACGCATCGGTTTAGTGGTTGTGGGACGAAAAGTACGCGATTATTTTGAGCGCCGCAAACTGGAGATTGATAAGGCCTTTATCGGCATTTCGGAAAAACCTAAGTATCAGCATGCCGTCGATATTGGTGCAGCCATTATGGACTTGTTTGGAAGTGGACAGTATGACAAAGTATACTTAGTTTATACCAAGTTCTATTCGCCAGGCAGCCAGCAGGTGGTAGTAGAAGATCTCCTGCCGATCACAACAGAAGAACATGTGCCAGAGAACCAGATTGTGCAACAGATCTATGATCCATCGTTACCCATTGTGGTGGAAGAAGTTGCGACAAAATGGCTGGAGGCTTCCATCTTCCAGGGGCTAATTCATGCTGCGGCAAGCGAAATGGCATCACGCTTAAATGCCATGAGCCTGGCTACCGACAATGCCCAAGACCTAATCAGTCAACTGGTGCTTGAGTACAATAAAGTCCGCCAGGCCAACATCACCAGAGAGATATCCGAGATTGTAGGTGGTTCGGAGGCACTGCGGTAAGAGGAGGGAGTACATGGCTAGCGGGCATGTAAAACAGGTAATTGGACCTGTTGTCGACATTGAATTTCCGCAGGATCAGTTACCGGCTGTTAATAACGCGGTAAAAATCACCGGGAAAGCTGCTGGATATGATATTAATTTAACCGTAGAGGTTATGCAGCACTTAGGAGATAATGTAGTTCGGTGTGTTGCAATGGCGTCTACGGATGGGCTGGTACGAGGCATGACAGCCGTCGATACCGGTTCACCCATTACGGTACCTGTAGGAGAAGGCATACTTGGCAGGGTATTTAATGTGTTAGGCGAGACGGTGGATAATAATCCTGCACCGGTAATCGCCAAGGAATATTGGCCGATTCACCGTCCGGCGCCAGCGTTTGTCGAACAAGAAACAGCTACCGAAATACTGGAAACCGGGATTAAAGTCGTTGACCTGATTGCTCCCTATGCCCGTGGCGGCAAGATTGGCTTATTCGGTGGGGCTGGGGTTGGTAAAACCGTTTTAATTATGGAACTGATTCGCAATATTGCTACTGAGCATGGAGGAGTCTCTGTCTTTGCTGGTGTAGGAGAACGTACCCGGGAAGGCAATGAACTTTGGCGGGAAATGATGGAGTCAGGTGTTATCAGTAAAACTGCTCTGGTGTACGGGCAAATGAATGAACCGCCCGGAGCTAGGATGCGGGTCGGTTTAACCGGCTTGACTATGGCAGAATATTTCCGGGATGTGGTTGGGCAAGATGTGCTTCTTTTTATTGATAATATCTTCCGCTTCATTCAGGCCGGTTCGGAGGTTTCGGCTCTTTTGGGACGAATGCCTTCAGCGGTAGGTTATCAGCCAACGTTAGGCACTGATGTCGGAGCTCTGCAAGAGCGGATTACTTCGACGAAGAAAGGTTCGGTAACTTCGGTACAGGCCGTCTATGTTCCTGCCGACGACCTAACAGATCCGGCACCGGCTGCTACCTTTGCCCATCTTGATGCTACTACCGTCTTATCCAGGCAAATTGCCGAACTGGGCATTTATCCGGCAGTAGATCCACTTGATTCCACTTCTCGCATTCTTGATCCATTGATTATTGGGGATGAACATTATCAAGTAGCTCGCGCTGTTCAAGAAATTTTGCAACGGTATAAAGAGTTGCAAGATATTATAGCTATCCTAGGAATGGAAGAATTGTCGGAAGAAGATAAGGTTATTGTCGCTAGGGCCAGAAAAATACAGCGCTTCCTGAGCCAGCCGTTTTTCGTGGCCGAAGCCTTTACTGGTACTGCTGGTAAATATGTACCGCTCAAAGAAACGGTACGGGGCTTTAAAGAAATTTTAAGTGGCAAATATGATGACCTGCCGGAGAACGCTTTTTACATGGTTGGCACTATTGATGAAGTGGTAGAAAAGGCAGCCGCCATGAGGGGGAAAGGGCAGTGAGTAAGACGCTGCGCTTAGAGATTGTCAACCCAGAACATAAAGTGTTTGACGGCGAGGTTCGGATGGTGATTGTTCGGGCTGTTACTGGAGAAATGGGCGTTCTTCCGGGACACGCTCCGCTCATTACCCTACTTGACTCCCGACCCGTCAGGTTATTGACCGAAACAGGGGAAGAGCAGATCATGATACAAGGGGGTATTATGCAAGTAAAACCTGATCTGGTTACGATAATGACCAGCAAGTAAAACCGATGCAATGCATGCAGCCAGTCGCGGCGCAGAAAAGAAATTCTGGCAAGTAAAAAGGCAAGCTCCAGTTTTGGGGCTTGCCTTTTACATTATTCCAAAATATTCACTTGTTCAAAACTATGCAGGGGTGCATCGATAATCCGCTCTGCTAGGCGTTTGGCTCTTGCCGTGTCGGCAGAAAAACAGAAGCGGCGCACAGCCTGCTGGTTGGGATCGGCTAACAAATCCATACTTTTCAGCATTTGCTGCGCATCAAGGGCAGTTTGTTTAGCCGGGTCGATGATGGTTACATCAGGTCCCATGATGCGTTGAATGGGGGCTGTGAGGAAGGGATAGTGGGTACAGGCCAAGACTACGGTATCTACACCAGCCTCTTTCATCGGCAGCAAATATTCGCGGCATGCGGCTTCTGCTTCAGGTCCATCTAATACTTCTCTTTCGACCATTGGAGCAAACGGCGGGCATGCTTGGGGGAATACATTGGCCGTTGGATCAATCGCCTTAATCCTTTGGGCATGTTTACCACTGTTAATGGTAGCTTGCGTAGCTGCAATTCCAATATGTTTAGTTTTGGTAGCAGCAAGCGCTAGCTTTTCGCCGGTATTCATGCCGACAATGGGAAACGAGTAACGACTGCGGGCCTGGTCTAACGTCCACATGGTTATTGTATTACAGGCCATAATTGCCATTTTAATACCTTGTTTGTTAAGGAAATCAAGAATTTGGTTGGTAAACTCAATGATTTGTTCTACTGGCCGGGGACCATAGGGCGTACGTCCGGTATCGCCAAAATAAACAATATTTTCATTTGGCATTACGTTAATTACTTCTTTTACTACAGTTAGTCCTCCAATACCGGAGTCAAAAATCCCAATGGGTGCATTATTTGCCACAAACGACACCTCCGAAATGTATTATGATGAAATTTATTATATAGTATATGTGATAACAGGTAGTTACCCTAACAGGAAAATCTTGATTGCAAATATACAGTGGTATTCGGTTATGAAATCCTGTGGGTTGTTATTTGTAGCTTAGCATTCTTGTTAGCGTAGTTGACACTCTTAATTATATTACAGATACTACGCAAACCAACAGAAAACGGTAAAATGTTATGAGTAATTTTAAAAAAATCTAAAAATTATTATGTGGCAATGTTGTGATAAGGAATGCAAATGGAAAAACAGGTAGAGCCTGGCTGAGATAACACCTGGATATGGGCACCTAACTGTTTTGCTAAATTTTGTGTATATGTTAGTCCTAACCCTGTTGACATTTTTCCGGTTTCAGGAGAAAATTTAGTTGAATAACCTGGTTTAAAGATGATTTCATAATCATTATCACTGATGCCGCAGCCATCATCTTCGATTGAAAATATAATACAATCGTTCCGAAACTCTTGGGAAACGATAATTTTTCCGTGTGTACCACAAGCCTCAATGGCATTCATGATGATATTATCTAACATGGAGATCAGCGCATAATGTTTATCAGTTATTATATCCATATCATCATGACAGATAAAGCTGATTTGCACAGTTGGTTTTTCAGCGATTAATCGTCGCAGCGTATTTTGCTTAATAATAAAAAGAATTTCTTTTAATGCCATTCCGCGTTCAACCGTCGACGGCTTCAGTTTGTTCTCTATGCTGGCAATAACACGGCGATAATCTTTTTTGACTTCATGAATATTTCTAGCAATGGACAAGGCTCGGCTGGCGCAGCTGATTTCTGTATGAGGCACAGCTTGTTCTTGCGTTTGGAGGTGATTATACAGCCAATAACTCTGTTCCATTACCTGTTCAATATCCTGAGATGATTTTTTCAAATAGAAAAGATCGGCTTTCAAGCGTGCAATGATCAGAGCTAATTCGGTATATCTTTCTAATTGTGTGCCTGCCAGAACGAAGCTATGGTATTTTTTCAGGATACAGTAACCGAACAGCGACAGGATTGCTCGTGCAATACCAATGGTAATAACTCCAAGCAGTATAGTCTCATAAGCATTAGTTAATAGATCAGGGCGAAAGGAAATTTCTGCTATATTGCTAATGATATCGGCCAGACTTAGTTTTAATATCAGGAATGGCATATTATTGATGCTGGCACGGATGTTGAAGGTATACCAAAACGTGGCAAAAGTAATATAGTATATCAGCGCCGGTACATTGGTCACTAAGGCTGTATCCCAATGATTATCCGGGTTCAGTGCAATCGCTGCTATACAAGTACGGAGTATTAGAATAGCCACTCCGCTGCATAGAATAGTGGAAGTGGTCGGCAGTTGAGGAAAATAAAGCAGCAACATGGACAGCATTACGCTACTCAAGGCAAAGCGAAAATGACTATCAAAAGGATAGATAAACACCATGCTGCTCAAGGTTACTAGTGCAATAACATATATATTAAGCTTGTATTGTGCAAGTAATTTTTCCAGATTTTGTAGCATGCTATTCTCTCCTTATACAGCATGGGTTTGTGAAAGTATAATTCACAAATCATAATGGAGGCATGTTATGAAAATATGTAAGGAAAACTACCGAAATGTATTGGGAGCTATACCTCTTGCCGGAATTACTGCGCTTATTTTGCTAGCTGGTGTTGGCCAAACAGCCACAGAACGTTATCTGCAGTCACATCTAAGTCACAAAATCATCATAGAAGATAACCAGCGTATGGCGGCCTATCAGGCACTTAAAGCACGGGTGGAAGCTTATCGGTGTGCCTTTGTGGAACGGGATTATGAAACTATGTACCGGTTATCCAGCTTTAAAGGGCCCCAACCCAGTTTGGCTGAATATCGCCAGTTGCGTGATGCCGGCCATGGTTTTCAGATCCAGGTAGCGGTGCGGGATATTTCAGTACATGGTGACAAAGGCCGGGCTGAGCTCGAACTAGTATTGAGCCATCCTGCCATTGGGACTAATAAGAGCTTTCACAGACAAGAATGGGAATTGCTAGACGATACTTGGTACAAAGTGGATTACGGAATGTAAAAAGGATAGAGTCATTGACTCTATCCTTTTACCTAATTCGTTGAATTTCTTAGCGGAGCCAACCGGCCATACCAGTGATTATCAGAGCATTGGCAAAGTCAATCAAGAAGGCACCAACCAAGGATACGATCATAAGCGCCCGTGGCGAAGGACCGTACTTTTCAGTTAATGCAGCCATGTTTACTAATGCGTTAGGAGTAGCACCCATACCGAAGCCGACCATACCAACAGACAGGTGGACAGCACTGTAGTTGCGACCCATGATGTAGTAAACTGCCAACCAGCAGAAGAAGAACATGAGGATACACTGACCAATTAGAATGATCAACAGCGGAAGTGCAAGGTTAATGAGTTCCCAAAGTTTAAGACCATTAATTGCCATTGTGAGATACACAGCGAGTGAAATATCGGAAATGACTTCAAGCGCACTGCCGTTAATTTTGTAAGACTTGGAGAAATCCCCAATATTACGAATGACTGCAGCAGCAATCATGGCACCGATATAGGCAGGAAGTGTAATACCCGCTTTGGTGAGATAGAAGCTGACCACAGAGCCAAGACCCATAGCAAGTACTACCCAACCGAGAGTTTGCATGAAGGGTTCGCCGTTGAAGACTTCTTCTTCTTCAGCAAGCATGCTGTCGTCTCCATCAGTAGGAGCACCATGCAGTTTAGGTGTTGGAATGTTGTTTCTGTTAATCAGCCATTCACCGAACGGTCCGCCCATTAAGCTGCCGGCAACCATACCGAAAGTTGCACAGGCTACAGCGGCAGCGGTAGCTCCTTGTACACCCCACTCTTCAAAGAGCGGTCCAAAGGCGCCACCGGTTCCCAGACCACCCATCAGGGTTACTGCACCGCTGATGATGCCTAAGAGTGGATCAATACCGGTAAGTTTAGCAAGGAAAATGCCGAGAACGTTTTGTGCTACAGCCAGTACAACTGCTAACAGGAAGAAGATTATTAACGGCATGCCGCCTTTCTTCAGTAGCGTTAAACTGGCACCCATACCGATGGTACAGAAGAACATAATCATAAGAGCTGTCTGCATTGTGCCATCCAACTCAAACCCGAGAATTCCCTGGGTGCGCAGGAAAGTGGAAATTGCAGCAAAGATCAAACCGCCGATAACTGGGCCTGGGATGCTAAGCCGCATAAGGATAGGCACGCGACGTCTGATAAAAGTACCAATGAAATACATTACGAGGGCTAAAGCGACTGTTTGGATCATGTTTAGTTTGTAGACTAAAAGACCTGCAACAATTTTTGATTCCATAATTAACCTCCTTATTTTTTGTTAAATAATGTTCCCACAATATGGTTTCATTATTCTGTCTTTCATTATAATCGTATCTCTAAAAAAACTACAAAAAACGACTAAATGTTATATTTGAAAATACTGATAAATCTATAATGTCAATAAATACTGTCTACTGTATACATGAAATTAATTTCAGTTGTACATACCTCTGATAATTTCATTGTAAATAATGGAGTGTTTGTAAACTGCGGCTACACTATTTGCGAGACTCTCCTACTTTGGTTCCTTATTGTAGTAAATGGTTTCGATGTACGAAGCGTGTTATAATATACATATATATAGTAAGGTTGGGGGAATGTATGGTAAGTTCGTGGAAAAGCTTTTTAGCTGGCGCCCTGACTATGTTGGTATTTGGTATCATCGGTTATCTGTTTTTTGCGGGTACAGAACCAAGGGCTGTTCCTGAGCAAAAATCTACAGATACCGTTATCCCGTCAAATATCATTAGCATTACCCCGTTGCCGCCGTTGTTGATTCTTCGCGGGACTGAGGTGCCTTTTGAAGGAAAGGTGGAACTGCGTCAAGCGATTGCCGGAAAAGCGGCTCAAAACATATCGATTGTCAACTTTCAAGCCAGTGGTGAACAGGCCCAGAAATCGAGTATTAAGATTGTATGGGAAAATGGTGAAATTGAGCATGTTTATCCCGGGACAAAAAATAAACAGTTCTCACCTGAGCGGCGGGCTGCGGAGATTTATGTAATAGGCTATAGTATGCGGGAACGGCGAGTTTTTCAGGATTCGCCCCGTAAGGGTACTTTAACCTGGGAAATTCGTTATGAACCTTTTCAATAATAAACTGTGGAGCTGGTGGGATGATTATTCATGGTAGAAGCCTAGTTGCAAGGATAATATTACTTGTTGTTATTTTCGCTACGGTTTCCAATGGTTATGCGATAACCCCATCCAGAGTGGCTGTTTTGCCACCCATCAATACGGCGGGCCATCGCAATCAAGCAGATATTCAAATACTTCAGGATACTATCAAAAAACCATTTAAATTTCCTTATTACGAATTGATACCTGATGACGTCGTTGCTGAAGCTGTTAGGACCCTGACGGATAAACAGGAAACATTATCTGAGGAAAAAATCCTGTCAGCGATGGCTAGTACATTGGATGCTGATATTGTCATTGTTGTTGAATTAAACAGAGCTAGTCAGTACCGGTTTTCTTCTTTTAATTTGGATGAGACGTATGTTACATCAGATATAGCGGTTAAGTGCTATGTGTATTCAGCGGCAACACAACAGTATCATATGCTAAAAGCAAGCAGAGATTCGGTTGAGGGGGAGAGTATTCATACCAATCCGGAAGTAATTTTTAAAGAGCTTGCGGAAGAAATACTCACTAAGTTACCCTACAAACGTATTCCGCTAAGTACGGCTTCATAATCAAAAATAAGGGGTGGATATTTTGGCAGCCTGGCGACAGTGGATTTGTTTATTGGTAGTAATGATGATATCTATGGCTGCAAATGTTGCGGTTGCACAGTATGTAAATGGGATACCCGTATTGTTATACCATCATGTGAGTGAGGACAAGCATGATTTGTCGCGTCTGACAGTGACACCAGCAGAATTCGAACGCCAGATGGCATTGTTGAAAAATGCAGGTTTTCGGACTATTTCTCCCCAACAGTTTTTAGCATATATGAATCACGAGCCGGTTACGCTGCCGGAGAAGCCGATTCTTATAACCTTTGATGATGGGTATGAAGACAATTATTCCCATGCGTTTCCGATATTACGACAATTTGATTTTCGTGCAGTAATTTTTATGGTTGGAGTTAATGTTGACCGGGATGGTCGGCTTTCAAGCCAACAGATAGAGGAAATGGCTGCATACGGGATTAGTTTTGGCGGCCATTCGATGACCCATCGTGATCTGACAACCTTACAAGGGCAGGAGCTATTGGCTGAAACAAAAGACATAAGAAAAATCTTGCGGAAAGTTACCCATAAGGATGTACTGTTCTTTTCCTATCCTTATGGCTACTACAATCTTGCTACCTGGGAGGCAACGGCTGCCGCCGGATATCAGGCGGCTTTCACCGTACTGCCCGGACTAAACCACCCTGATAGAGACAATGTGTATTTATTACGACGTATACCGATATATGACACGACTGATTTTAGTGCTTTATTTATGCTGTTAGATGCAAATCAACCCAAGACTAAGTTGCTGGAGTATTCACCTGAATACCGTAGCCCCACTTGCGGCCTGACGGCATCCAATCAGTAGGATAGATACATTAATTCTGTAAGGAGTGATAATATGTATTGGAAGTCTTCGGGAGAGGCTCACACTGAAAAAACTGTGGAATTGGCGGTAGCCAGGGCCAAGGAACTTGGCATACATTCGATTGTGGTAGCCTCCTGCAGCGGCAAAACAGCCGAACTGCTCAGCGGCAAAGTAGACAATGTGGTGTGTGTTACCCATGTCAACGGTTTTGAACAACCGGGACAAAATGAAATGACACCGCAGATGCGTAACAAGCTGGCCGAGCAAAAGATTAAACTCTTGACAACTACCCATGTCTTATCAGGCGCCGAACGGGGTATTAGCCGGAAATTCGGCGGGGTATATCCGGTGGAGATTATCGCCCATACTCTGAGGATGTTCGGGCAGGGGGTCAAGGTCTGCGTCGAAATTGCTGTTATGGCTCTGGACGCCGGGCTGATTCCCTATGGGGAAGATATCATTGCGATTGGTGGAACAGGGCAAGGAGCAGATACAGCGATTGTTATTCGGCCTGCTCATGCCGCTAATATTTTTGACACCAATATTTTAGAAATTATTTGTAAACCATAGAATTAATAATAATGATGGGAGGTGCTGTTAATTCAGCACCTCCCATTTTAACAGGGGTATTGCAGGAAATTTCTGGGTTACCATACTGCTGCTTACTTGTTAGAAGATTTCCAGTCCGACAGGACAGTGATCACTGCCCGTGATTTCAGAATAGATAGTGGCATCTTTGATGAATTCTTTTAGTCGACTGGACACGATAAAGTAGTCAATACGCCAGCCAATATTGCGTGCTCTTGCATTGGTCATATAGGACCACCAAGTATAGGCATCGGTTTTATCAGGATATAGAAAGCGGAAGGTATCGATAAATCCAGACTGTAACAGGATGGTCATTTTTTCTCTCTCTTCGTCGGTAAAACCAGCGTTTCTTCGGTTGGAATTTGGGTTTTTAATATCAATTTCCTGGTGAGCGACGTTAAGGTCACCGCAAATAATGACCGGTTTTACTTGATCAAGTTGTAGCAGATAGGCGCGGAAATCATCTTCCCAGCGTGTACGGTAATTGAGGCGCATAAGCTCGCGCTGGGAGTTAGGTGTATAGACATTGACCAAATAGAATTGCTCAAACTCGAGTGTGATTATGCGACCTTCCTGATCATGTTCTTCAATATTCATGCCATAAGTAACGGTTAACGGCTTGATCCGGGTAAAAACAGCAGTGCCAGAGTATCCCTTTTTTACAGCACTATTCCAATATTGGTCATAACCGTCAAGCACAAGTTCGGTCTGACTTTGTTGCATCTTGGTTTCTTGGACACAAAAAATATCAGCATTGATAGCATGAAAAAAGTCAATAAACCCTTTGGACAGACAGGCTCTAAGACCGTTTACATTCCATGATATTAGCTTCATAATAACCTCTTTTTTGCATTTTCAGGATAAATGGACATCTTTTTTGATAATTCGCTACAGGCTGCGTGTTCTCCTGCCAGGCTATGCCTGTTCTATAAGAAGGTATTGCCTATTGTTTGTCGAAATAAATTTACTCTTAACAAAAAATAGCTTTGTATAGCAAACTTCTGCTCTTGGGAAGCAGACATAATTATAGCCATATTAGGAGGTAACTATGAATCAGAAGATACGTATTGGAATTGTCGGCTATGGAAATTTGGGAAAAGGTGTAGAGCTAGCTGTTCCGCAAAATCCGGACATGGAATTGGTAGCTGTTTTTTCCCGGCGCAGGCTTGAGAAAACTTTGAGCGGCGTGCCGGCAGTGTTGGTAGATGAAGCCGAAAATTATCAGAGTAAAATTGATGTTATGGTGCTGTGCGGTGGCTCGGCTACCGACCTCATGGAACAAGGACCACAATTGTCAGCCTTATTTCATACGGTTGATAGTTTTGATACGCATGCAAAAATTCCCGAATACTATACCGCTATGGACCAAACTGCCAAAAAGTCAGGTAAAGTGGCTGCGATTTCGGTGGGATGGGATCCGGGCTTATTTTCACTTAACCGTTTGCTAGCCAGTGCAGTTTTGCCACAAGGGGAGAATTATACGTTTTGGGGGAAAGGGGTTAGTCAAGGCCACTCAGATGCTATTCGTCGTATACCGGGGGTGAAAGAGGCTAAGCAGTATACTATTCCGAAACAGGAGGCCATTGAAGCTGTCCGTTCCGGCAAGCAATTGGTAAGCAAATCGAATGAGGTACATATTCGTGATTGTTATGTTGTTGCCGAGCCTGGGGCTGATCTGGCGGCCATTGAGAAAGCAATAAAGACCATGCCGCATTATTTTGCTGATTACGAAACCCATGTTACTTTTCTGTCAGAAGAGGAGTTTGCGGCTAAGCATGCGGGGATTCCTCATGGCGGCTTTGTCTTCCGTACTGGTCAAACCAACCCTGGAGTTAACCATGTTCTCGAATTTGCCTTGAAACTTGATAGCAATCCTGAGTTTACTGCCAGTGTGCTGACGGCCTATGCCCGTGCGGTCTATCGCCTTGCCCGACATGGATTTAGCGGAGCTTGTACGGTATTTGATATTCCGTTTGGTTGGTTATCGCCCAAATCAGCCGAGGAGCTGCAGAAAGAACTTTTATGATGTTATAATTAGAGCAACTCCCTTGTTTGAGCCGCAGGCTAAAAGCGGAAAACAAGAAGTGGCTGCCGCCAGTAAGCGGTAGCCACTTTCACTATCTGATCCCAATCAATGGCTATTTATTGGCCATCTTCATTAAATTTTCGCCGACTTTGCGCAGTCCATTCACCATTTGGGCGATGTCTTGGGCTGCTCGGGCCTGTTCATGGATAATGACATTGCTTTGTTCGACGTTTTGCAGTACCTTGTTTACAGAAGCGCGAAATTTATCCAGTGTTTGACCGATATGTTGGGCCGATTGATGGCTTTCACTTGCTAGTTTGCGTACCTCTTCGGCAACGACGGAAAACCCTCTGCCATATTCGCCGGCACGTGCCGCTTCAATGGCTGCGTTTAATCCCAGGAGATTGCTTTGGTTGGCTACCCGGCGAATAATTTCTAATATTTCGGTTGTTTTATCTACTTCTTGTGCGGCACTTTGCGTAATAGTTGTGGTTTCCTGACTGGTAGCCGCAAATTCCTGGGATGCGGCAGTTAATTCTTGAATTGCAGCCGCTGCCTGCTCGAGCTTAGCATGCATTTCTACTACATAATGATGAATTTGCTGCGCCTTTTCACTTTCGCGTTTTCGCTCAGATTCTCGTGCTTCAGCAATGTTTATAGCTTCTTCCAGAGTTTGATTGATGGCCGCTGTTCCGGAATCCAGGAATTCGGCTGCCAGCCCGCTAGCCTTGGCTATTTCCACACCAGCTCGGTCACCCACGATTCCTTTAACTCCTAAGAGTGTAAGGTTTTTAATGGTTTCTTCCAAATCGCTTCTGTTATGCCAGGGACGCAGATACATTTCAATATCTCCTAGGACAAGATCCCGGGCGTAATCACCGATAACATTTCCTTTGGCAACAATTCCGACTTTTTTGATTCCATTTGCTGCAAGCCGGTTGGTGGGGATTAGGATATCATCGATAGATGCAGTAATCTCAACGATAGTTTTATTGGTCGCCTTTTTTAGATCTTCAGCAGTTCCGCCACGGGAGATAATGATTTCTATTTCATTGAGAGAGCGGGCGATTGCCAGAGCTTGCTCATTGTCGGCGACGCGAATAGGTATAGTGATTCCCCGGGCGTTAAGAGCTTTTTGGGCGATATCAGCAATGGTTTGTGAAGGCGCAATAAATAAAATGGCTTGTTCTAAAGACGATGCGGCACTTGTAGCAAAAAACTCAGAAGCTGTTGTAATGCTCAACTCTGCACATCCTTTATTATTATTATTATTGTAGTGTAACCCTCATATCCGAGGATAAGAGTGTTACACATATGATGTTACTTTCTATTGTAACATTACTCATAATAAAGAACAATGTGAGTAAATCAGGTTACTGGCGCAGGATTAAACAAGCAGAGATCATTGTGAAGGCCCCAATGATCGGCCCAAGTTTGCTTGCGGCCGCTGGCAACGTCTAATATAAGGCGGAAAATTTCCCAACCTACTTCTTCAATAGTAGCTTCGCCGGTAGCAATACTTCCGGCATTTACATCCATAATATCAGGCCATTGTTCTGTTAATGAATTGCGGGTGGATACTTTGATTACTGGTGCCATTGCCAAGCCATACGGGGTTCCGCGACCAGTAGTAAAGACTTGTACATGGATGCCTGAAGCTAGTTGTAAGGTTCCACAGATAAAATCACTGGCCGGTGTCGCAGCATAAATCAGACCTTTTTGCGTAGCCTTTTCGCCAGGTGACAACACGCCATGAATGGCGCTTGTTCCAGATTTTGCGATAGAACCAAGGGCTTTTTCGACAATATTAGCTAGACCGCCTTTTTTGTTGCCAGGAGCTGGATTGGCGCTGCGGTCGGCTTCGCCTAAGGCTAGATATCGGTCATAATATTTCATTTCACGTATCAGCGCACGGCCCACTTCTTCATTTACAGCCCGCGGAGTAAGCAAATGAATAGCATCTCGGACTTCAGTAACTTCGGAAAACATGACAGTTGCCCCCGCGCGTACCAGTAAATCTGCGGCATAGCCTACGGCCGGATTAGCGGTAACACCGGAAAAGGCATCACTGCCGCCGCACTGTAGACCAATAACCAGATCGGAAACCGGGCAAGTAACACGCTTACGCTGATTTAATTTTATTAACCGTTCTTCTGCCATGTTAAGAATTGCGTCAACCATTTTACTGAACCCTTGCTGCTCTTGTAGTACCAGGATATTGGATTTGTCAGGGATAACTTGTTCTGGCAGCAGTTTTTCACACCCTAAACCAACTACCATGACTTGCCCACCAAAGTTCGGGTGAAGGGCCAGGTTGCGTATGGTGCGAATGGGGACAACAGCCTCTGGGGCATTAATGGCCACACCACAGCCGTAATTATGATTTACGGCCACTACATCATCCACATTAGGATATTTAGGCAAGAGCTCAGCTTTGATCTTTTTGACTGCATAATTGACAACCCCGGCAACACATTGCACGCTGGTAATGATACCAAGCAGGTTTTTAGTAGCGACACTGCCATCTTCGTTGCGGAAGCCTTCGAAAGTATAGCCTCCCAGCGGGGGCAGAGCCGCGGGGACTTTGGTGGCCAGCGGCAATTCATCTAGTTCAGGAGGCGTGGGTAATACTACCAAAGATTCTTCAATCCAGCTGCCTTTGGCAATAGGGCGAACGGCATAGCCAATAATTTCACCATAACGGATAATGGCTTCTCCTTGTGCCAGGTCAGTCAAAGCCACTTTATGGCCTTGGGGAACATGCTCTTTTAGTACAAGACCGCAGGGAAATACTGTGCCTTCAGGCAATCCGCCGGTATTAACAATGATGGCGACATTGTCTGCTGCGTGTACCTTGATGTACAGCGGTGTTTCTTTGAAAGTAGACATAGCGAAATTCTCCTTTTACAAGTATTGAATATTTAGATAATTTTACTTTGTTAGCGAAAAGTTTTAAAATTTTGTTTTTCTGCTACAACTATTCCCTGCAATAATTATGCCAAATGAGAAATGCTGCAATTTCGGGCATGGTAAAGCAAGTAATACAACAAGTGTTGTTGTTTTGTTGCAAAAGTTGCGTTAGAATGATAATAATACGTATTTTTAACAAGGAGTTGCAGTATGGCTAAAATAGCATTTATTGCTCCTGATAAACAATTGTTTTTGCAAGGGCAGAAGATCATACGCGAACTTGGAATAGTAAACCGTGTGGATATCTATTTAGCAAGATTAAAACGGGCTATTCGCCTAGCTAAAAGGTTAGAGCAGCAAAATGTTTCGGTTATCATCAGCCGGGGCGGTACAGCCAGTGTTATTATTAAATCAAACATTCAAATTCCGGTTGTTGAAATCCCGATTAGCGGCCAGGACTTAGCGCATGCTTTTTATGAAGCTAAGAAAATTACTGCGTTGCCTCGTCCTAAATTGGCGATGGTAGCTTTTGATAACATGATTTATGATATTGAAAGTCTTTCGGCGATACTGGGCATCAATTTGACCATTTATCGACTGGAGACAAGTGATGATATTCCTATCACCATCGAAAAAGTTGCTAAATCTGATGCCGACATTGTTGCTGGTGGTATAAAAACAGTGACCTTAGCAGCCAAAAAAGGCCTAAAAAGCATTTTAATCCGGTCTGGGGAATTTTCCATCAGAACGGCTTTTGCTGAAGCTGAGAAGATTATTTTGGCAAGGAAAATGGAAAAAGAACAAGCACAAAAATTTATTGCCTTAGCAGATTATTCATTGGAAGGTATCATTAGTATTAATCAACAGAAAATAGTGGAGGTTTTTAATCCGGCTGCCGAGAAACTGCTGAAAATTTCTGCCAGGGAGATTGTCGGAAAACCCATTGATCAGGTTTTAAGCGGTATGGAGGTAGACCTTTGTTTTACCAATCAGAAACATATTACCGGTCAAACTATGCAATATGGCAGCAGTTGGATTACCTATAACATTGCGCCTGTACTTGTTGACGGACAGCTAACAGGGGCAATCATTACGTTTCAAGATATTACGCACATTCAGGAACTTGAGGCCAAAATTCGTAATCAGGTGGTAGCCAGAAGATTTGTTGCTAAATATCGGTTTGACGATATTATCGGCAATTCGCCGCAGATAACAGAAACAAAACGAATTGCCAGGGAGATGGCCCAGGTCGATAATGCCACAGTATTGATTTTTGGCGAATCAGGAACTGGTAAGGAGTTGTTTGCGCAAAGTATCCATAATGAAAGTTGCCGCAGACACGGGCCGTTTGTTGCTGTTAACTGCGCAGCATTACCGGCAAATTTATTAGAAAGTGAGCTATTTGGCTATGTGGAAGGGGCTTTTACTGGTGCGACGAAAAAGGGGAAGCCGGGACTGTTTGAAATGGCTCATCGTGGCACAATTTTCCTTGACGAAATATCGGAAATGGATAAGTATGGGCAGAGCCGCCTGCTAAGAGTGTTGCAGGAACGCCAGGTAATGCGGCTGGGGGATGATAAATATATTCCGATAGATGTCAGGATTATCGCGGCCACCAATAAAAATTTGGCTAAATTGGTTAAAGAAGGGCAATTTCGCCAAGATTTGTTTTATCGGTTTAAAGTATTGACCTTGAACTTGACGCCGCTAAGGAAAAGGAGCGGTGATGTTGTGTGTTTGGCACAGTATTTTGCTCAGCGGTTTATGGCCAAATACAATAAACAAGTGGAAATAGTACCGGCCGTATACCGGTATTTAGAGAAGTATGACTGGCCGGGAAACGTTCGGGAATTAATGTATTTTATGGAGCGTTTAATTATTATTTGCAGCGAGCAGCGAATAACTGTCGATGTAGTGAACCAATACTGGGATGATCGGGAGGATATTACCCCAGATACTACCGTGACTGTTATGAGACCAGAAGTAGCCGCCATTGTAGCTGCTTTAGAAAAATGCAATTCCAATATTTCACGCACAGCGCAAATGCTCGGTATTGATCGCAGTACCTTGTATCGTAAACTCAAAGCTTATAATATTGAAGTCAAAAAAACTTACTAATTACTGGGGTAACCAGATGGAGATTTTCTGGCTACCAACAGGGAAAATAGGTGTATCAATGGATTATGAAGGGAGTCCTGTAGTTGAATTGGCGTAAGAATCTTTGGACATTAGCTTTGGCTGTGATGCTGTCGGGTGCCAGCTATACCATGCTGGTACCTTTTTTGCCTTTATATCTTTTGGATATTGGCGCAAGTCCGGAGAATGTAAATGTGTGGTCAGGACTGGTGCTTTCCAGTTCCTTTTTGTTGTCAGCGATGTTGGCTCCATATTGGGGGCGGTGTGCTGACAAAAGCGGACGGCGACGCATGCTGCTGCGTGCGGGCTTTAGTTTGGCTGTTGTATATTTTTTGGGGTTCTTGGTAAGAAACCCCATGGATTTGTTAATTGTTAGACTGCTGCAAGGGGTTGCCAGCGGTTTTGTGCCGGCAGCTATGGCCATTGTAGCGGCTTCTACGCCAAGCCAGCATATGGGATTTAGCCTGGGAATTATGCAAACAACATTGCTGATTGGCGGTATTATTGGTCCTTTGCTGGGAGGAAGCTTGTCGCATATTTTTGGTATGCGATTTTCTTTTGTTATTGCCGCGGCGATTATTTTTGGGGGAACCGTTATGGCTGGACTGGTGGTGAAAGAACCGGAGCATAACGTAACTGCTGTACAAGACGGCAGTATGCTGGATGATTTGAGGACCGCATTGGCTAATCGTGAGTTAGTTCAACTGCTGTGTCTGCTGTTTGCAGTGCAAACTGTCGCTATGTTGTTGCAGCCATTAATTGCGCTATATATCGCTGAGTTGCAGGGAAAGGTCGAAGGGGCTGCATTGACAGCCGGAATTGTTTACAGCTTGGCGGGCATTGCCGGTGCCATCGCTGCACCGTTATGGGGACGCATTGGCCAGTGGCTGGGTTTTATCAAAGTCTTAATTATTGCTTTTTTAGGTGCCGGTTTGTTTAGTTTTACACAATATTTCACAACCACTATTTGCCAGTTTTGTGTACTGCAATTCTTGTATGGGTTATTTGTTGTTGGTGTGTTTCCTGCTATTAACACCATTGCTGTTTCTTGCACAGATTCGGATTTTCGGGGGCGAGTATTTGGTCTGACGACAACAGCCAACCACCTTGGTTCGATGACTGGGCCACTTATTGGCGGGGTGATTAGTTCCTGGATCGGCATTCAGCCGGTTTTCCTCGTTACTGGCGGGGTACTTGTGGTGTTAGGCGGGGTGGTTTTTTTTGAACTGGCACAAACGGGAAAAAGTGCGTAATTGCCTTAATGCCGCAGGGGAAAAAAGCTAGAATTACGGGCACTGCCTAAAAAATATCGATAAGTCGAATGGATCGAACAAATTAAATTTTAGGCACAGGTTACTTATTAAGAAAGTCGCTAATACGGAATGCACCCAAGAATCGTTAGGGTGGTGTAGCCCGAAGGTCGCTGCCGTTGTCATGTCTATAGGAGAATATTAATTTCAATTTACTCTCTTGACTACAGGAAGCAGTTCGTTTTTTCTCTAAAAAAGTTAAATATTGGGGTATTTTCTAATAAAATTATAAAATTGGTAGTTCATAATACAATCATAAGTTCAGAAAAAAATGGTAATGAGAGGATGGTTGATGGATTATGAATAATAGAAAAAAGTGGTATATGGCACTTGGCATTGCTGCCATGCTTACGGTCAATGGTATTGCTATGGCTGCAGTTACTGCCGACCAGAAAGATACAGCCGATGGTAACCGGCACCAAATTACCTGCAAGGCAGATAAACGGGACATGAAAGGTTTTAAAGAAAACCATAGTAAGCTACTGGCTTTTCTTAAAATCGATGAAACCAATTTCCGAGCCGCCATAAAGGAGGGCAAAACCTTAGCGACTATTGCGAAAGAGCAGGGAATATCTGAGCAGTCACTCAAAAATTTCTTAACAGAACAAATCACTAAGCGACTTGACGAAGGGGTCAAATCAGGTAAGCTGACGAAAGAACAAGCTGAGAAAATGAAGGCCGATATCCCTTCGCGGGTAGCGGACATGATCAACGGGAAAATGCCAATGCATAGGGGACCAGGGCATATGAAAGGGCATGCGCCGTTTGATAATCCTCAACTCTTAGCACTGCTCAATATTGATGCCGAAACTCTCAAAACTGAGCTGAAGGCCGGAAAAACATTAGTAACTATTGCTAAGGAACATGGTGTGTCTGAACAACAATTGAAAGATCTTATCATTGAAGAAATGACTAAGCGAATTGAAAAAGGAGTACAGGAAGGCCGACTGTCGCCAGAACAAGCTGAAAAAATGAAGGGAAGTATGGCTCAACATGTGGATGACATGATAAACGGCAAAGGTCCTATGCACGAAGGCCATGGTCCTAGGCCTGGACATAAAGGACAGCCTGAATAATAGGTGAATGAGTACTTGCAGTATGCGCTGCAAGTACTTTCTTTTTATTTATCTCTGCATATGTGTATTGTATATTGTATATTTATTCCAAATATATGTAAATTTAAGGAGTTTTTACGTATAATGGAAATGCGTGCACAAAAAGGATTAATCTGTGGGATTAATTTGTGATTAGTACTTTAGTTTCTAAGCTGGGAGAGCCTAATGGACAACAGGCAGATTGGTTCCCAGCAAAATAAAAATAGAAGGGGGAGTCGGAAAATATTGTCTGGCTAGTTGGATTTCAGAATTAAGAAATGGTAGGGGGGATAAGTATGAAGCAACATCAAAAACTTTTGCTAGGTTTTATTTTGGGCGTTATTAGTGGGTTATTTGCTTATTATGTTTTACCGACGAAAGAGTACCCGTTTATGAAAACTTTCAGCGAAATATGCACACTTACTGGTGCTGTTTTTCTTAAACTCATTTTTATGGTGGTTATTCCGCTGTTAGTTTCAGCTTTGATGCTGGGGGTTTATGAATTAGGAAAAGGACGTGGGTTGGGGAAGGTTGCTACCACGTCGATTGGGTATACGCTGCTTTTAAGCTTTATAGCAGTACTGGTCGCTGTTGGCTTGACTGGTTTTTTCCAGCCTGGCGCTGGTATTACTATTGATCATGAGGCATTGGCTTCAAATCAGGGTGTTCTTACCATTCAAAAAAATGTTCAGGCAGTACAAAATAAAACATGGTATCAATACATCGTGGAATTGCTGCCGCAAAATCCGCTGGATGCAGCCGTAAGAGCCTTTTCGGGTGAGATTATTGCGTTAATGTTCTTTTCGTTGATTTTTGGCTATGCCCTAAGCTTGGTTGTTAAAGAAGAAAACAATCCATTCATAGGGGTGCTGAATACTGTATTTGCGACTGCTCTTAAAGTTATTGATTTTGCTATGAAATTAGCTCCATTTGGTATTTTTGGCATTGTGTTTAATACCGCCTATAAGTTAGGGGCTGGATTCTTACAAAACTTGGCATTTTACGCTGGCGTTGTTGTTCTTGGTCTTTTGATTCAACAGTTTGTTGTTTATACTGTAGCTCTTAAGTTGTTTGGCAGAGTATCTCCTTGGGAGTTTTTTAAGGCGTGCAAAGAAGTGTATGTCTATGCATTTTCTACGGCTTCCTCAAATGCAACCTTGCCGATAGCGTTAGAAACTGCCGAAAAGGTATTAAAACTGCCGCCCCAAATAGCTCGTTTTGTTTTGACTATTGGTGCTTCGGCCAATCAGAACGGGTCGGCCTTATTCGAAGGGGTAACCGTATTATTTTTGGCACAGGTATATGGTATTAATTTGTCGCTGGAAAGCCAGATTGTAGTGGTACTGATGTCGGTATTGGCTGGTGTAGGTACGGCCGGTGTGCCGGGTGGTTCGCTACCGTTAATTGTGGTACTTATGATCCAAGTAGGTATACCAGCAGAAGGAATTGGTCTGATACTAGGGGTGGACCGCTTCCTTGATATGTGCAGAACCACATTGAATGTGTCTGGAGATTTGGTTATTGCCAGACTGGTTACAACGAGTGTCGGTGGTACTGAGGCATATGGTAATAAACCTGGTATTGGCGCATAATCAATTGAGGAAAGCTATACCATAAGACAAGAGAGATTGCTTTGCTGCCGCTTGCTATGAAGGATCTTACCGATCAGGTGAGTAGGCAATGAAGCAGTCTCTTTACTTATTTTGATATCAAATATAACTTTCTTATATTTTTTTCAGGGTTACTATTATATTGAAGGCTCACAATCACTGCCAATGTGGACGATATGTCTGGGATTTAGGCTTCACTGGCCTAAGGCATGAGTAGCAAAGGAACAGGTTAATAGAAAAATCTTGATTGAATTTCATATCGTACTTTCCCCGGACATATGGTATTAGAGGTAACTATGTCTAGGGGGAGAGAGCATGAACCATGTCTTGCTGGGAATAAGTATGTTATTGGGCGGTATTTTTACCATGCGTTATGGTTTAAAGAAAGCCTTATGGCATCAATTACATGTCGTGCTAACCAGATTGACAAAGACTCCCTGGCGCGGTCTTGTGTTGGGAACCATTGCAGCGGCTTTACTACAGAGCAGTACTACCGTCTGTTTAATCACCATTGGGCTTGTTAGTGCCGACTATATGACGTTTCGTCAAGCGCTGGGGATTGTGCTTGGAGCCAATATCGGCACTTGCTCTACCGTGCAGTTGGTAAATATGGATGTGCCACTGGAGTATTTGTTGCCGTTATTACTGTTTTCCTGTTTATTATGTGTTTTTAAAAAATTAAGATATGTAGGTATAGCGGGTACTGGCCTGCTTAGTATGTTGGTCGGCGTTGATTTGCTGGTTAGCGGTATTTCGGCATTAACGCAGTTTCAGGCTGTAAGTCAGTATTTGATCATGGCCCGGGAGCAGCCTCTGTATGGTATTTGGGGTGGTGTGCTGGCGACATTGGTATTCCAGTCCAGCAGCGCCGCAACTGCACTGTTAATGCTGATGACAGATAGAGGGCTTGTTGATATTCATACTGCCGCTTATGTGGTTTATGGTAACAATATTGGTTCTTGTGTATCTTCTGTTGTTTTTAGTGCAGCTGCACCAGCGGCCGCCAGGCAGGTAGCGCTGTCACACATTTTATTGAATATAGCGGGAGTTGTGTTTTTTTTCCCGGTAACGGGGTTGCTGGTTGCTGCTGCGGGGTGGTGTACCTCTGATGTTAGCGGTCAGGTAGCTGCTATTCATACTTTTTTTAACGTGTTATCTTCGTTGCTTGTACTGCCGTTTTTTGATCGTTTTGCTACTATCATTCTTTGGCTGATTCCAGGTTCTAAACCCCGAGCTAATTAAATAAGATTGACTGCTTGTCATGATGTCATAGTAAGCCTTTTAAAGAAAATCGATTGTTAGTACAAGGAAAATTAACCGGCTTCGCGAATAAATAGCTAGATAATATAAACAGAGCTCAATTAGAAGCCGTATATCGAGAAAATTTTGTTTTGTTTATTTGCGCATGCGCATTCGTAAACAAAATCCAGCAAAATAAGCCTTCCTTTGGAGGATTATTTTGCTGGATTTTATCGTGTAATTAAAGCACATTCTACATCGAAAGGGGGAATTGCTTTTGGGATTTTAGTTAATCAGGCATAATTTTTAATTAGGAGGTAAACTTATGGGAATTGTGATTTCTTTACTTGTTACGTTTTGGGTCGGTTTTTTGATAGTCAAAAAGTATAAACCACAGCCAGTTCTGTTTATGGCTGGTTTAATCCTTATGTTTGCGGGTGTTGCCCTGGGGCTTGGACAAATTTTACCGGAGAAGAGCAGCACTGGTTCGGTATTGTTTGATGCGTTTGAATTTATTAAGCAGACCATGAGTTCACGAGCGGCCGGTCTTGGCCTAAATATTATGGCCGTTGGCGGCTTTGCCCGTTATATGGATCATATAGGTGCCAGTAAGGCCCTTGTTAAGCTTACAATTAGACCGCTGTTGGCATTGCGTTCTCCCTATCTGGTTATGGCTGGTGCGTGGGTGGTTGGTATGTTTTTGGGTCTGTGTATTAACAGCGCTTCCGGTTTGGCCATGCTGCTTATGGTTACCGTTTTCCCCGTACTGATTAGCCTTGGTGTAAGCCGACTATCGGCCACGGCGGTTATTGCCACTACACTCTGTTTGGACTGGAGCCCTAGTGATACGGGGACTATTTTGTCAGCCACTACTGCGGGAATTGATCCAGTTTTATACTGGACTAATTACCAGATTCCCATTGCTATGGTCGTAATACCTATTGTGGCAGTACTGCATTATTTTGTGCAAAAATGGCTTGATAAGCGCGATGGCCATGTTGTTCAGGTAACAGAACTGGCACAAGCAGATACTGACGAGAATACTCCGCCAATGATTTATGCCATATTGCCGGCACTGCCGCTGGTGCTTATTCTGGTTTTTAGCAGTCTGTGGATTAGCTGGATTAAAATGGATATTATTAAGGCCATGTTTATTGGTGTAGCTATTGGTATGATTTTTGAATATATTCGCCACCGGGATGGCAAAAAGGTTTTTGGCGATATCCAATCGTTTTTTGATGGTCTGGGTATGCAAATGGCAAATGTTATTACCTTAATCGTGGCTGGTGAGACTTTTGCCAAGGGACTTATGACCATTGGCACCATTGATTCGATTATTGCTTCTGCCCAGACTTCCGGTTTTGGTGCTGCCGGTATGATTTTGGTAATGGTAGGTATTATTGCGGTTGCTTCTGTGGTTATGGGCTCCGGCAATGCCCCGTTTTTTGCGTTTGCAGCCTTAACCCCGACGGTTGCGGCAAAAATGTCAGTGGCACCAGTGGTTATGTTGCTGCCAATGCATTTTGCCGCAAGTGCTGCCCGGGCAATTTCACCGATTACTGCAGTTATTGTAGTTTCCTCAAGCATGGGGGGCGTGTCGCCGTTTGATTTGGTAAAACGCACGGCTATTCCCATGGTAGGTGCTTTAATTGTAATTATAACTACAAACTTTTTGCTTTTTTATTAAAGGGGTAATAAACAGGCGGTCGCTAGCTGGTTCTGGCGGCCGTCTGTTTTGTCATTATCATCAAAAAATTCCGCCTTTAATTATTGAATAAAAAAACTATATAAAATTTATTTTAAATGTGGTAACATGTAAGCGGGCAAAACTATGCTGCCATGATAGCTGGTATTCATTGGAAACTAGACTGGCAGATGGGTGAGCTCAAAAAATAACGACTTATATCCTGTGAGGAATAAGAACGGAGGTAATGTAAAAATGGAAAAAACCCAATCTTTAAAGTCGGTAAGCAAGTTTGGTGTACGTCAGATTGCCATTATTGGTATGCTGGCCGCTGTCTCAATTATGCTGGGGTTATCAGGTTTTGGTTTTATCCCGCTTCCCACAGCTAAAGCCACTATTATGCAAATCCCGGTTATCATTGGGGCCATTTTAGAAGGGCCGCTGGTCGGTGCCATGATTGGCTTATTATTTGGTTTGTTTAGTATTATTCAGAGTATAACTGCACCTAATATCCTTTCCTTTGCATTTATAAATCCGCTAGTTTCGGTGTTGCCGCGTGTACTCATTGGTGTTACCGCATATTATGCCTATAAGTGGACGCGGAGTAAGCGGGAAGCCGTTCGTATCGGTGTAGGGGCCGTAGTAGGCTCGCTTACTAACACTTTCGGTGTGCTGACCATGATATATGTCTTATATGCTGCTCAATTTGCTGCCGCCCGGGGCATTAGCCTAGAGGCTGCAGCACAGGTGATTTACAGTATTGCCTTAGTAAATGGAGTTCCAGAGGCAATTATTGCCACCGCGATAACGGTACCCATTGTAATGGCGATCAAGAAGCGGCAGAAGAATTAATTCGTGTTGTAATTAAGTCCCCCAGTAGCCTGTGCAGGTTATTGGGGGTTTTGTATTTGTTTTATATATTTGTTGTTTTTACAACAAATATGGATAAAGTGGGTAAACTATCTGAGAGAAAAAACGGAGGTGATACCCATGCTGTTAAGCTGGCTGACGATGAAATTGATGGACCCTATGGCTGATGAGGCCATGGCGAAAATGTTTACCGAGGACTATCCGGATAATCCATTTCTTATGGTAACGGTAGCAGAAAAATTGTCACCACGTGCGATGATAGAGGCCGCCATGCGGGCCGAACTGGGTACTGAGCTAACTAGGCCTTTGGGAAGTCCGATCGTGTTGTCGCCATGGGATAAATTACTGCTTAACCCCAAACAGCTATTTCAATTACCTTACCCTGACTATCAACAGGTCGATACTAAAACCGTGATCGGTCCCACTGCCAAGCGTCCCTTGCAACTAGATATCCCCATTATGATTACAGGCATGTCCTATGGTGGCTCTTTAAGTTTGCCGATAAAAGTGGCCTTAGCCAAAGGGGCTGCCTTGGCTGGAACATCGACAAATACCGGGGAATCGGCAGTAACTGATGAAGAGCGGGAAGCCGCTAAGTATCTGATAGGCCAGTATCACCGTGGCGGTCAATTAAGCGGCCGGGAGCAACTAGGCAGGGTGGACGCGATTGAGATTCAATTAGGACAGGGGGCCTGGGGTGGAGCTGTAGATGAACCGATGAAAGCTGAGAAAATTGGGCGGCACTTGCGGGAAGCGTGGCACCTGGAAGAAGGACAAGGGAACACTGTCTATGCACGAATGCCTGACAAACAAACACAGCAAGACTATATTACGATGGTAAACGAAATGAAAGCCCAATATGATGTGCCAATAGGCGTAAAAATCGCAGGAACTGATTACATTGAATACGAACTGGCGGTTATTGCTCAAACCCAGGCTGATTATATTGTTGTCGATGGTTCAGAAGGTGGTACGGCTGCGTCTAATCCCACCTTACAGGATAATGTAGGTCTACCTACGTTCCATACGCTTGTACGTACTGTGGATTGGTTGGAGGAAAACAATCTTAGATCAAGGTTTAGCCTTATTGTCGCAGGCGGACTAACCACCCCAGGGCATTTTCTTAAAGCATTGGCGTTGGGTGCTGACGCTGTATATATTGGAACCATTGCCCTAATGGCAGCTATGCAGGCGCAGATGCTCAAGACCTTGCCACAGGCTCCGCCTACCCAAATGGCAATGTATACTGGAAAGATGACCGATAAACTTGACGTAGACTTGGCCGCGAATCATTTGGCAAATTTCTTAAAGTCCTGCACTGTGGAAATGCAGCTTGCCGCTCAGGCTGTTGGTAAACAAGCATTAGCAGCCTTAAATCGCAGTGACTTAGTAACCGTAGACCGGGATTTGGCTGAGTTTGCCGGTATTCGTTATGCCGCTAGCCGTAGGCAGTATCCACATTCAATTAATGCAGAAACTGCTCGATACCTACCACAGGAACTGCAATTGCAGTAAAAAGGTAAAATCTGATTTCATAAGAATATATTTATTTACATTAAACATGAATAATAATACAGAAAATTAAGACGCTTTCTTTGTATAAAGCGTCTTAATTTTTTCCATATTCGCCCCCTTTTTTGAAAAAATATACAAAATACATTTTGGTGTCTACTGGACAAAGTGATAAAGTACGTATATATTATACAGTAATTACATTTTTAATAAATAATTATACATAAATTAAAGGGATGATGCGATGGTAAAAATGACATGGGAATTTTGTAAAATGAGATATTTGCATATTTTATGCAAATATCATTGCCTTGACTAAGCCATAGGCAATGTGTTGTGCTTGGTAATATCGAAGCGGAAGAGGGGAATTGAAATGACGATCAATGCAAAAAAGTACTGTGCAGAGTTATATGAACGGGTTGTAAGGAGAAATGCCTGTGAACCGGAATTTCATCAGGCGGTAAAAGAAGTGCTTGAATCCATAACACCTGTGCTGGAAAAACATCCTGAGTATATTACTTTGGGCATTGTGGAAAGCATAGTTGAGCCAGAACGGCAGATTGTATTTAGAGTTCCCTGGGTGGATGATGCCGGCAATGTACAGGTAAATCGAGGATTTAGGGTGCAGTATAATAGTGCGATAGGTCCATATAAGGGTGGGATACGTTTTCATCCTTCGGTATATCAGGGAATTATCAAATTTCTGGCTTTTGAACAAACTTTCAAAAATTCATTGACAGGTTTACCTATTGGCGGTGCTAAAGGTGGCTCTGATTTTGATCCCAAAGGGAAAAGCGACATGGAAATTATGCGGTTTTGCCAAAGTTTTATGACCGAACTTTACCGGCATATTGGGCAAGACGTCGATGTGCCTGCCGGGGACATAGGCGTAGGTGCGCGGGAAATAGGTTATATGTTTGGACAGTACAAACGGATTAGAAATGCGTATGAGGCGGGTGTTTTAACCGGAAAAGGCCTGGTGTATGGTGGGAGCCTGGGAAGAAAGGAAGCTACAGGCTATGGACTTGTATATTTTGTTAATGAAATGATGAAAGAAAAAGGTATGTCAATAGAGGGGAAAACCGTGCTTGTATCCGGCTCCGGTAATGTGGCTATCTATGCTGTAGAAAAAATATATGAGTATGGTGGCAGAGTTGTGGCGGTAAGCGATTCTAACGGTTATGTTTACGATGCTAATGGAATTAATCTGGAGACATTAAAGCAAATTAAAGAAGTTGAACGTAAGCGGATTTATGAATATGTAAAATACCATCCAACTGCAACATATTATGAAGGTTGCTCAGGTATCTGGACCATTCCCTGTGATATCGCACTGCCATGTGCAACCCAAAACGAAATCAATGAAAATGATGCCAAAATACTTGTTCGTAACGGCTGTAAGGTAGTTGCTGAAGGAGCGAATATGCCAACCAATCTGGAGGGAACTAAAGTATTTCTTGAAAATGGGATTCTATTTGGGCCGGCCAAGGCGGCAAACGCTGGTGGAGTTGCGACTTCTGCCTTGGAAATGTCGCAAAATAGTATGCGGCTTTCCTGGAGTTTTGAGGAAGTTGATGCAAAACTCAAAACTCTGATGATTAATATTTATAGAACCGCCAGCCAGGCAGCAGCCGAGTATGGATTAAAGGATAATCTGGTTGCCGGTGCCAATATTGCCGGATTTGTGAAAGTAGCGGAAGCTATGAAAGCTCATGGAATAGTATAAGAATATGCTATACTCTACACATAGCTAAGTCTCATGGCTGATGGAAGTAGCAGGCTGAGCTGACCTGTGGTGTTTCGTTCATATTCTGGTAATATTGTTGCAGCTAAATAAAGGAAAAATACAGTTGCATAACGAAAACAGAGCCATAATTCTCCTGTGCAAAGGAAAAATTATGGCTCTTTATTGGTTGGGTTATGGGGGGAATATATGAAAGATATTAAAATAGTTGATTTGTCAGCAGATAAATTTGAGGAAGCGCTGGCTGTTTTTCAGCGCGGCGGTTGGGATGAAAGTAGCTTGATGTATGTTGAGGCCGAAATGAAAGCATGCCTGAAAGGCGATATTGAAGGATATGTACGGGCCCATTTTGTTACTGCTACTGTGGATGACCGCGTTATCGGTGTAGCGGCTTGGTCACCGTCGATGTGTGCCTTTGCGGTATATGAGTTATCTTGGGCAACCGTTTTACCTGAGTGGCGTCATCGTGGCGTGAATACCCTGATGCTTGAAAAGCGCATAGAACAAATCAAAGCCTATCACGGTCAGGGAAAGTTTACGGTACTGGTGTATACTTGGGTTAATCCGATGTATGCTCGCGCAGGGTTTGTACCAGTGATAGGGGCTAATGGTGAGCGCTTTGTTGACAATAAAGGAAAATGCATGATGCTGGCTCAGTTTATGGCTTGCGAACAGGATGACTAGAGAAAGTTGACATGTCCATTGCTAAATGATTGGATTCGGGCTAACGACTCAACCCGGTAGCCAGCCTCATTTAGTTTTTGAGCGCCAGGCTGAAACGATTTTTCAATGACAATACCGATACCTACTACATGAGCATCTGCTTGTTTCACAATATCTGCCAAGCCGGCAGCCGCTTCACCATTGGCTAAAATGTCATCGATGATTAATACGTTATCACCTTTATGTAAAAACTGTTTGGATACCATAATGGTGTTATATTCTTCCTTCGTATACGAATAGACTTTAGCTGTGTATACATCATCGCTTATTACCTTGGGCTTTTTCTTACGGGCAAAAATGACTGGTACCTTGAGCAGTAAGCCGGTCATCACGGCAATGGCAATGCCGGATGATTCAATGGTTAATATTTTGGTGATCGATTCGCCCTCAAACCGTTTGATGAATTCTTCGCCAATTTTCACCATAAGTTCCGGGTCAATCTGCTGGTTTAAAAAAGAGTCAACTTTTATTAATGAATCATTAATAATTTGGCCATCGGTCTGAATTCTTTGTTTTAATAACTCCATAATAGCCTCCTAAATGTGTGTGATTTACGTTAATACTCATTTGCTTTTTAGACCTTTAGCTTTTATAATGGGACCGTTATGCAGCTAGTCAACCTTTAGTAAACAAATATAAAAAGACCCTACAGGGAAACTCTGCTTACCGAAAATATGAGCGAAACTTCGGCCAGGCCTTTATAGGGTAGCAGGTCATCAATGGGATTTACGGTTGCCGGCAGTAACCAGCGGCAAATGTTCCCAAAGTATGCGAGTAATGTATATTGTAGTATTGTAGCAAGCTTGTTATTGGCTTGTCAATAAATCATGGAACAAATCCGATATAGGGAATTTCCGATAACTTACATTTCTAAAATCAATTGTTAACTAGGAGTCGTTACACTATGAGCTATCAAGTAATTTTGTTTGATTTGGATGGAACACTTACTGATCCCAAGGTTGGTATTACTAAATCAGTCCAATATGCATTAAAAAAGTTTGGTATTTATGAGCCTGACCTAGATACACTCATTCCGTTTATTGGTCCACCGCTAGTCGAATCTTTTCAAGAGTTTTATGCGCTCACTCACGAACAAGCTAATACGGCAGTGAGCTATTATCGTGAATACTTTACTAAGGCAGGTATGTTTGAAAATGCTGTGTATCCGGGAATTAAAGAAATGCTTGCCAAGCTAACTGCTGAAGGTAAACAGCTTATTGTTGCTACTTCTAAGCCAACGGTTTTTTCTGAACAGATTATTGCGCATTTTGGTATGAGTAAATTTTTTAGTCTCATTGTGGGCAGCAATCTTGATGGTTCCCGTATCAATAAGACAGAGATTATTGAGTATATTTTAGCTACTCTGCCGAAAGTTGCTAGGAAAAAGGTTGTAATGGTGGGAGACCGCAAACATGATATTATTGGAGCCAATAATAACCAAATTGATTCGATTGGAGTTACTTATGGTTATGGTGGGTATGCAGAACTTAAGCAAGCGAAACCTACTTATATTGTTTCCACAGTGAATGACTTAGAACAATGCTTGTTAAAAACTGTTTAGCATTGAAACTGTCTTTTGGCAAAAACTATAAGTAATCATTCGGGAAAAGGAGGGCATTTAATTGAAGCACAAGGCGCATGGCAAACGAAAATCGTTGCGGCGCAGACTCAAACGTATGGCAGCTGCAGCCGCGGTCGCCGGTGTTGCGTTAGTATCATCCGCATTCCTGCCGGGAATATCTGCCACAGCCCATGCCTCAGCCGCTCCCCATGCAGCCCCGCGGTCTGACACTGCTGGGCACTCAGTAAAAGTGCCAAAAGGCAAGTTTAACGTGCAGACAGAGAGCAAGACTCCGCTGAAAAAGCTGGCCAGAAAGCAGGCCAAGGCAGCAGAACACAGCCAACAAGCTCACCCGCATGGGCAACAAGCTATGACCGAAAATGCGGCGGTGTCTAAGAAAGTTGCTAAACAGGTTCAGGCTACTCCGGCGGCTACAAAGCCAGCCACAAACATTCCTGAAACATATCAAGATGTTTTGCATGTTAAAGCCACGGCTTATGCGCCTGGGCCTCATGATAACGGGCGGTGGGGCAATAAAACCCATATGGGTACTACTGTCCGTCCGGGCATTATTGCTGTAGATCCGAATGTTATCCCGCTGGGTTCACGCGTATATATTGAATATCCTGACGGTACTGGCCACTATGCGGTGGCTGAAGATACCGGAGGGGCAATCAAAGGCAACCGGATTGATATTGCTATGGATTCGGTAGATAAAGCTTACGATTTTGGCATAAAAAATGTGAAGGTATATGTTATTGGCTGAGAACACCATGAGAAATTAAATGCCGCAATCGACAACGTTCCGAGTTGTCGATTGCGGCGTTTTTCTCCTGAGTTGATTTTTAAACAACATTTGGTGTAAGATGAATGTTGCGATCTGCCAGTCCTATGGGGACTTAGCACAACCAAGTTTTTAACATAACCTCAGTGGATCGATTTCTTTTTTAAATTGCCGCCCATGACATCATGCACTTCGCTGATGGATACAAAGGCGTTTTCGTCTTTTTCTTCTACGATTGTTTTGAGTTTGGCAATTTCCAGCCTAGTAATAACTGAATAGAGAACTTTTTTGGGGGCGCCAGTATAGCCGCCCTCCCCTTGGAGGATGGTTACGCCCCGGCCTAGGCGAGCCATGAGGGCAGAGGCAATTTCATTCGGATTATCAGAGATGATAAAAACACCTTTAGATTCATCTAGCCCTTGTGTGGTTAGGTCAATAACCTTAAAGATGACAAAGTACGTAATCAGTGAGTAC
>NZ_JBYKYF010000001.1:0-6780 GCF_057736855.1 Sporomusa sp. | reverse complement strand
GTACATGGCTTTATCCCAGCTAAATACTAAGCCGGCACTGCCCAGAATAAACAGGTTAATGAACATGACGACTTCGCCAACGGAAAAAGCGGTTTTTTTGTCTAAAATGATGGCTATGATTTCAGTGCCGTCTAATGAGCCGCCGTTTCTGATTATTGTGCCTACGCCCAGCCCGACAATGATACCGCCAAAAATCGCAGCCAGAAATAAGTCGTCAGTTAATTCGGGAATGGGATGAAAAACGGAAACCCAGTAGGATAAAGAGCAAATCGAAAAAATAGTAGATATGGCAAACGTTTTTCCTATTTGTTTATATCCTATATACAGGAAAGGCAAGTTAAATAAAACCAAAAAATAACTCAGTGATATGGAAGTAAGATGGCTGGCAATGATAGATAACCCGACGACACCGCCATCGATTATTTGGTTGGGCACTAAAAAAATTTCTAGTCCTATTGCTGTTAATATAGAACCAAGAAACAAAAATAAATACTTTTTCAAAATAGCAACTTTGGGATATTTGTGCGGCAAGTTAAAACCTCCTATGATGTCAGAATGGGGTAACCTTACAGCATATACTGCCAACTTATCCATCTATATTTATTCAGACAGTTGTCTGAACTGGAACATTTTAACTTGTCTGTGGTCAGAGCAAGCTGTGTTTTCCAGGGAGTGAGGACATGGATGTACTGACCGTAGAAATCTATGGTTCACATTTTAAAACTACAAATACGAATTGTCGAATATTATTGTAACAAGCTTTTTGTTGGAGTGTCAATAAAGATAGAGACAGTGATGCTTACGGATTTATAAAATATAATATGATAATATAGTTTGTCTTACTAAAGTAGACGTTACTATGGTATAAAATGTAAAAAGAAAAAGGCTGCAACTGGTGAATCCAATAATGCACCAATTGTAGCCTTTTGATATTATACCCCAAAGTACTACACGTGTTTTTCCGTTGTGTGTAAGAGCATGCGCTCGGGAAGTCCGGCAACCCCATTAACAGGCAGGGAAAAAGTGATGGCTTTGGCATCGGTTTGCAGTCCAGCATGTTGTGAAATTGCGGTCATAATGGAATTGCGCGCCTGAGTTTCCGTCAAAATAAACAGCATGTCTTTTTCGTGTTGGATGGAGATTCCGAAAAACTTCTCGGCATTTTGTAATCCAACACCGCGTGCATGTACAATAGTACCTCCAGTTGCGCCAGCCGACTTTGCGGCATCCATAACTTCTTGCGCATAACCTTGATTGGCGATGGCAATAATCAGATCATATTTATGCGAATTCTCCATAGAGATTCCTCCTTGATTATAGGGAGTGCCCAGCATTTTTACTTGTAGTGCTGCGTCTACAACACTGTTTATAGGTATGCTAAATGCAATACCTTTGCCAGGCTTGCCAAGGTATGTTTTATCATCAAGTTTGCTCAACATCGTTTGAGAAAGTTCAGATGACATAGTGCAAAATAAAATTTCTTTTTCCGTTTCCCCTAAGCCTAGATAGGAAAGAAACTTTTTATCTGCCGTTCCTTTACCTAAAGCCAGTAGGTCAAATCGTATGCCTGCATCAGCCAAAAAATCTGAGATTTTTTGGCCTTTGCCTCTGTTTACAATAATCACTACAAATTCCAATGATGGAGTTTGCGGCACTTTTATTCTCCTTTCGAGCCATCTGATTAATAATTTTGTTCACTTTTAGAGGAAGTTATAGGTTTGCCGCAGTCGGCTCTGTTTTCCGCGATACCCTCGCAGCAGGGATCGGTAGCAATTTCGGTACTATGAGGCGTGATATGACTGGTGCCAGCCGTTGCTGGCTGTTCATTTTGAGTATTAACGGTTAACTCTATTATATTAGCATGTGTTGTATTAAAAACCAAGTCACTCTGATTCGTTGGCTCATCTAAATTGATAGAATTTTTATTTATTGAGTCTGACAATGAATTGTCAGTACTGTCGAATTCCTCAAATGCAGAGGAGATGGGGAATAATATATCGGTATGCAAATTTTCTTCCAGTTGTTCATTATGCATAAGTTTTCTCTTATAGATGATCCCAACAACTTGGATCGTGATTAACGGCATCATAGAAACCAACGCAATAATGCCAAAGGCATCGGTCATAATGTTACCGCCAACCGCTTCGCAGACACCTACCGCAAAGGGGAGCAAAAACGCTGCAGTCATGGTTCCTGCCGCTACGCCGCCGGAGTCAAAAGCAATGGCCGTAAATATTTTTGGCGTATAAAAGGTTAATGCTAACGCCAGGAGGTATCCTGGAAGCAAAAAGTACCAAATACTAATTCCGGTTAAAATTCGAGCAACTGATAATATTAAAGCTGCGCCTGTGCCTAGTGATAATCCCATCATCATCATCTTTTTGGAAATTGAACCACTGGTTATATCCTCAACTTGTTTATTGAGTACATGAACGGCAGGCTCAGCGTAAACAATAAAAAAACCGATGATAGCGCTCAAAGGAAGCAGTATCCAGTTATAGGGTAATGACATAATTTCTTTTGCGATATAAGTTCCTGCAGGCATAAAACCAATATTGACACCAGTCAGGAATATGGTGAGACCGAATAGGGTGTACACAATCCCGATCAAAATCCGTATCAGCTTGGTTTTGGATAATTTCAGCCGAATTAATTGGAATAAGATAAAAATGACTACAATGGGTAGAAGAATAGTGATAACTTCAGTAAAGAAGAGAATAAAACCTGTTTTATACGCTTCCCATAATTCATTAAGCCCATGTACATGTACGTTTGCTTCCAACGCAAATCCGGAGGCTGATACATCATAAAACATGCCCATGATGAGGACAGCCAGAACTGGTCCAATGGAACACAATGCACACAGGCCGAAGCTGTCTTCCTCCGAACTTTTGCCGCCTCTTACTGCTGAAATACCAATACCTAGAGCAAGGATAAAAGGTACGGTAATGGGGCCGGTAGTTACGCCACCTGAGTCGAAGCCTACAGCTAAAAAATCCGGAGCTGTTATTCCAGCGATAATGAATAGCAGAACATACGAGATGATGAACATATAGGAAAGCGGAAACTGATACAAAATGCGGAGCAGTGCCAAAACCAGAAACGCACCTACGCCAAAGGCCACTGAACTCACTAGTACCATATCCGGAACCGCAGGCACTTGCTTAGTTAATACCTGAAGATCAGGCTCAGCAATGGTGACAACTACACCAAGGACAAAAGCGCAACCAATTATAATCCAAATGTTCTTGGACTTGGTCAACTCCGCTCCAATGGATTCACCCATAGGCAGCATTGCCATATCGGCCCCCATGGTAAAAATACTCATTCCAATGATGAGCAGGAGGGTGCCTGTTATAAACAGTATCAAAGACCAAAACGGCATAGGAACCAATGTAAAATGTAAGGCAAGTACAATGGCGCTGACAGGCAAAACCGACTGAGCTGATTCTTGTAGTTTTTCTAACATGTCTACGGTCATTAACAACTTCCTTTCCGTTAATTTTTAAATTGTATATTCATATGCTGTGATTGCTTGCAGTATTCAGTGGATATAGTACCCCAAAAATGTTTACATATAATTCTACTGGACAAACTAACAACCTCATTTGTTTAATGAGAGTGTTATTTTAATAATACCATAATTTAGTGCATATATGTTATTTTTTTTGCAGAAATCATAAGTAAATAAGTGCAACTCTTTATTTAGTAGACTAATTCAAACGATGTACCTGCGATGAGTACAAGCGGTAAAAATAAGAAGATTAATTGTAGCAAATAGTAGAATTTATATTGTAAAATACTAAATCATGTAATATAATGTAGAACTAGGACAAACAAGATTAAAAAAATACTATAAAAGTATTTATCCAGTATACTTTTATAGTATTTTGCAATGGTTCTCTTACTGTAATCTTGTTGTTAAAAAATATGTTTATGTAAAAAAGAGGGGAGAAATTACAAATGAATAAGACAAGCATAAAACTGACAGTCCTATTGACAGTAATGCTGTTCATGGCTGGTATATTGGCGGGTTGCGGCGGCACGTCTTCCAATGATATCAAAATTGGTATTTTAAATGAAATGACTGGTGGTAACGCTACCATGGGCAATTCTTCCGCCAATGGAGCCAAGATGGCTATCAAAGAAGCCAATGCCAAGGGTGGGGTGCTTGGCAAGCAAATTGTTCCCATTATTGCCGATAACAAAAGCGAACCATCAGAATCGGCCAACGCCATGACCAAATTGGTTACCCAGGACAAAGTCGTTGCAGTTACAGGCATATTTGCCAGCTCTAACGCCATTGCCGCTTCTAATGTAGCTGAATCTGCGAAAATTCCGTTTTTAGCAGTAGGTGCTACCAACCCCAAAGTAACCGTTGATGAGAAAACCAATAAGGTAAAAGACTATACATTCCGTGTTTGTTTCATTGATCCGTTCCAAGGAACTGTAGGGGCAAACTTTGTCCTCAACACGTTACAACTTAAAAAAGCTGCCATTTTGATTGACAACAGCAGCGATTATAGTAAAGGATTAGCTGCTTTCTTCAAAGAGGCTTTTACTAAAGGTGGAGGCGCTGTACTAGCGGAGGAAGCTTATCTGCAGAAAGACCAGGATTTTAAGACTATTTTGACCAAGATAAAAGCGCTAAACCCTGAGGTTCTGTATGTGCCAGGCTATTATGAAGAAGTAGGTAAGATTGTAAAACAGGCTCGGGAACTAGGAATTACTGTTCCGATTGTTGGCGGTGATGGCTGGGATTCTCCTAAATTGGTAGAAATCGGAACTGCCGCCGCTTTAAATAACACATACTTTACAAATCACTATTCGGTAGATGATACGAGTGCAGCCTCGCAGGCGTTTGTTGAAGCATACAAAAAAGAGTATGGCGTAGTTCCTGATGCCTTGGCAGTACTTGGCTATGATGCTGCCAATGTATTAATCGATGCCATCAAGCGTGCAAATAGTTTGGAGCCGGCAAAGATTCGTGATGCACTTGCCGCAACTAAAGATTTTCCTGCTATTACTGGATCAACGACTTTAAATGCTACCCATGATGCTGTGAAAAGTGCCGTTATTATTGAGATGAAAGACGGCAAGCAAGTGTATAAGGCTACGGTTAAACCGTAAAACAGATATATACTATGCATATGTTTAGTCAATACACGATACTACACCTATTGAAGAATAAAATGAGCCGGGAATATTCCTGGCTCATTCTTATTGACGCTGTTCTTATTGCTTTGTTATAATGTGGTTAGAATTGCATATGGGAAGGCTAAGGTGCCACCGGTTAACCACCGGAGGAGAATAGGGAAGTCTGAGTATGGTTTACCGAAACCATATATAAGCGCGGGCCCGCCACTGTACCAGGGGAGAACTTACATATGCCACTCGTCAAGGGGAAGGCGTAAGTATTGATGATCCGGGAGCCAGGAGACCTGCCTTACGCCGTTAAGCATCTTCATGGAAAAGAAGGCTTTTTTGGAATTGACCAAAAGAGCCTTTTCGTTTTTTAACAGTTGATATGTAAATAAGGAAACTTTGACTTTCCTTTAACGAAAAATTTAGACTTCTGTTTTTGCCCAAAGTTTATCAAGAGTCGAATTTGGTTATCAGGTATGTCGCACTTAAAAATGGGAGGTTACTATGAGCTTATTGCAAGATACCTTGTCAAAAATTACTGCACCCGATACTGCGATTATGAAGCAGGTACAAGATAGTCTCGACCGGATAGTAAAACCCGCAGGCAGTATTGGGCGGCTGGGCGAAATGGTCAAACAGTACGCAGGCATAACGGGGGAGGCGAAGCCTCCTTTGCCTCGCAGTTGTATGGTGCTAGCATCGGCAGATCATGGGGTTGCCAGACATGGAATTAGTGCCTATCCAGTGGAAACGACAATTCATATGACGGCTAATTATCTTATCTCTAAAGGAGCCAGTGCCAACGCTTTTGCCAATTTCAGTGATTCTGAGCTGGTCGTGGTGGATGTCGGGGTGGCAGGTGATTTATCTCATGTGCCTGGGCTGTGGCACCGGAAGATCGCTTATGGTACTCAAGATTTTACGCAAGGACCTGCTATGAGTCGGGAACAGGCTGAACAGGCAATAGAAACAGGTATTGAGATTGTTAATTGCAAAGTGGCTGAAGGCTATAACTGCTTTAGTTTAGGGGAAATGGGCATTGGCAATACGACAGCAAGTGCTGCCATTGTAGGTGCGTTTACTGGTTTAGAACCGGAGAAAGTTACTGGTCGAGGTACTGGCATATCGGATAGCCGTATGCAGGTCAAGCTGGCAGTAGTGCGCCGCGCCTTAGCTATCAATAAGCCGGATGCCAAAGACGGTCTTGATGTGTTATCTAAGGTCGGTGGGTTTGAGATTGGGGCACTTGCGGGGGTTATTCTGGGTGCGGCCGCTAATCGTTGTCCTGTCGTTGTCGATGGCCTTAACACTACGGCGGCAGCATTAATCGCCAATGCCATTCATCCTGTAAGCAGAGAGTATCTGTTTGCTTCCCATCTATCTGGTGAGCCGGCTCATATTATTGCCTTACGCTGTCTTGAACGCGAAGCGTTTATTGACATGGGTGTCCGCTTGGGCGAAGGTATCGGTGCTTCGGTAGCCATAGATTTATTAAGGGCAGCTATTAAATTGCTTAATAATGGTCGCGGAGAGGGGCAGATTCATGATTGAAGATATAGTAACAACCATTAAAAACATTAAACCATTGGATGAACAGGCAATGGAACGTTGCCAAGTGAGACTGGACAATCTGAC
>NZ_JBYKYF010000188.1:0-5997 GCF_057736855.1 Sporomusa sp. | reverse complement strand
ATTGGTGGATACTAGCCACCAATTCATATCTGACACTTTCTTTTCCCAAAGCATTTATAGGAGTTAACGCTTCTAAGTCAACCAACACATGAAGATTGCGGTAAACGGTATCTAGACTAATATCCTTATACTGAACTTTTAGCCTTTCCCAAATTTCAAAAGCTGACAACGCTTCCCCTGCTTCAACCAATTGGGCAATCATCGCCTGCCTCTGGGCGGTTATCCGGTAGCCTTTATTTTTCAGACGATTTAGCACAGCCATGATGGTTGCTTCATGATCAACAGTCATATCTTTTCTTTCTCCCCTTTCTAGCACCACGTTACATAGCATGATTTACGTCAGGATTTTGGGACAGAAATATTACGATCTATGGGTATTAATGTATATTTTTTCTAAAATAAGAAGAATAAGGATTACTGACAGGAAAGAGATTGCCACGCTGTGTTTGCAATGATAAAAAGTTCATCATTACGAACAATTGCGTGGCGATCACCCCAAAGCACCCTTATAATCTTAGTGTCAAGGTTCCGCCTCTACAGCGGAAGTACACTCTTCATCTAACCCCGTCATTTTCACATACTGAAATAAGATCACTGTCCAAGTGCCTGTATCAAATTCGCTAAATTCTCGCGCATTAGCGTAAGATAATCTTTTCCTTGTTTTACCTCTTCAGGGGTTATCGCATCCACAGGATGCAACACAAGTACCTTGGCTCCAGCCTCTTTTGCTAACGTTTCAGCTAATTTAGAACTCACAATTGTCTCAGAAAATATGTAATTGATTTGTCGTTCACGGCACAATTTTGTTATATCAGCCATCTTTTCTGGTGTCGGCTCAGCGTCTGGTGATAACCCCATAATAGCAACCTGTTCAAGTTGATAGCGAGCAGCCAAATAACCAAAAGCCGCATGAGTAGTAATAATTGTACGTTTCTTAACGTTTTGCATACTTCTCTGATATTCTTCATGAAGCCTTTGTAGTTCCCGTTTGTAACTCATTGCATTTTCACGATAATACTCAGCATTTTCTGGATCAGCGGCAGCCAGGGCCTCTGCAATGGCGCTTACTTCTTGTTGAGCTAATACCGGATCTAGCCAAACATGCGGATCAATCTCATCTGTCTTGTGATCTGGTTTATCGTGATCAGCATGTTTTTCTTCGTCATGGCCATGGCCATGACTATGGGAAATACCTGCTTTTAATTCAATGCCTTTGCTGACTTCAACAGCCGTGGTAGCACCAAGTACATCTTTTGCTAATACCTTGTCAATCCAGTGTTCAAAGTTAGCACCATGAAAGAAAAACAGTTTTGCATGTTTAACCTTTACCAGATCTTTAGCTGATGGTTCCCATTCGTGCGGTTCAGCCCCAGCGGGAACCAGTAAGTCGACCTCAACTTTGTCGCCGCCAACATTCCGGACAATTTCATAGACTGTGTAAACACTGGCCACCACTTTCATTTTTGCTGGCTGCGATGTACTGTCACTTGGCGCAGCAGTTTTCTGTCCACAACCACCCACCAACACCCCAAAAAGAAAAAGTACAATCAAAAGCATCCTTGTTTTCATCATGTATAGCCTAGCTCCCTATTTAATAAGAATATTCCTATTAAGATAGTAACAGGGGATCACCCAGCTGTCAACACTTCTTAATAAGATTATTCTTAACAAAAAAGCGAAAACATATAGCGACAAATTACTTGTCGCTATATGTTTTACTATTATTTTACTTACATACATACGATATACGGGTAGCTAACATTCAATTCCTGTATAAATATACGCGTCCTGAGCCAACTCTATGGGCGAACCATGCATTATGATATAAATAGACTATCATTATTGGATAGTAATAATAAAAAGCCTTAATTTGGCCGCAGCCTAGACGCAGAATGACCTTGTACCCAACGCAGCGCAGCAAATAAACTCTGTCTGATAAATACAAAAATGGGAAGGTCCAACCCCTTCCCTTATATGCCTACATCACCCGACGGGCACCAATGTAACGCGGCCCCCAATAACTATCGCTCATACTAGCAATAGCTACACCGCGGCTAGATGTAGCACTTATAAATTTTCCATCGCCAATATAGATGCCACTATGAGATGCTCCTGGTGCATAGGTACTAAAAAACACTAAATCTCCAGGTTGAAGGCGACTATAAGATACTGGCCTTCCAACTGCAAACTGTTCATCAGCTGTCCGCGGCAGATAAATGCCACTCTGAGCAAAAACATAGCGAGTAAAGCCGGAACAGTCAAAACCGCTAGGGCTTGTCCCACCAAATACATAAGGCACTCCCACATAGCGCATCGATGTCTGAATGATACGCCTTACCGAGGTTGAGGAAGCATCGCGGCTAACAGGCATATCCCGTCCCATCAAAGCGCGATAAGTTTGTGACCCGACAATTCCATCTGCTTCAAGACCCCTAGCCTTTTGAAAAGCCTTTACTGCACTAACTGTTAAGTCGCCAAAATGGCCATCGACTGCACCTGCATCAAAACCAAGTTCATTTAGCTTAGCCTGAATAGCAGCTACATCAGAGCCCCGGTCACCAAACTCATATGTACCTGAAGCATGGGCAAAAGTAGCGGTCCCAAAAAAGAGACAAAAAGCAACAATAAACCCAAAATACTTTTGCAACTGGTTACTCCTCTCCTTGGCCTCCGAGGTTAGCTGACGGGTTAGGGTTGCAGGCACCCTACTTGAAAAGCCAGTGCTCATCAAGTTTCACCCCATAGATTTGGTTCCCCCGTACCTGAGCTGGATTCGGCTTTCTATCGATGCTCTATTTATAAATTCTGTATAAAATTAGAAAATCCTGCCCGAATTTATGTTTTTTTATACGATTTAGGACAAATTATCATTTATACTACTCATTGTCTTTGTCCCGCTTCTGTCTAAGTTCCGCTTGAAGCCAATATAGCGGACGCTGTTTTACCTCTTCAAATATTCTCCCAACATATTCACCAATAACACCAATTCCAGCTAACTGTATACCGCCCAAAAGCAAAATACTAGCCGTAATCGTCGCCCAGCCTGGAACAGCCTCACTGGTAAAGAGCCTGATATAAAGCACATGGATGGTTAATACAACACTGCAAAATCCTAGGAGCAATCCTATGTAAAAGGCAAACCTAAGCGGCGTTTTTGAATATGCCGTAATGCCATCAAGAGCAAAATGCAACATTCGCCTTAATGAGAACTTGGAGTGTCCGGCATAGCGTTTGGGTGCAATAAATTCAATTTTAGTCTGGCGATACCCAATGGCGCTGATCATACCGCGAATAAATCTGGCCCGCTCCCGGAAACGCCGGAAACTATCAACTACCTGTTTATCCAATAATCTAAAATCAGAGCCACCTTCTGTAACCTGTACATTAGACATGGCATTCATTAACTTATAAAACATGCCTGAAGTAAAGCTTTTAAACCAGGATACTCCCTCCGTATTGATTCTTACTGTCTGTACGACCTGGAACCCGTCTTCCCACTTAGCAATCAACTGCGGCAGCATCTCTGGCGGATGCTGCATATCACCGTCCATGGTAATAACTGCATCCCCCTCAGCATAATCCATTCCGCATGTTAATGCCACCTGGTGACCAAAATTACGAGCCAGAATCAACGCTCGCACTCTTTTGTCCATTTTGACTAAGCGTTCTAAAATAAGTGGAGTAGCATCACTGGAACCATCATCAATAAAAATCAATTCAAAATCATAGGGTAACGGTTCCATATATTTAACAACTTCCTGATAAAAATTGTCGATATTATCCTGTTCGTTAAATACCGGCACAACAATAGATATTAAGTTCTTATGTGAAGCCACAATTTAGCCTCCTTTATTCACTTTATTATTGCATTGCCGGCTTATGAATGCAAGTGTTCTTGTTTCATTCAGTTCCGCCTGTGTAGCCTTCAAACGAGAAACCTGCCAACATCCAATCAAGCTTTCTCTCCAAGCAGGCTTTTAGTAAAACATACTCTTGCTGGTGTAAGACGAAAAAGCGAGACCTTCACATACCTTGGAATGATGGTAAGAGTAAAACATCCTCTGCCTACCATCTGACCAACCGTATGTCAAATAATCTCGCTTTCGTTTCTTATGAGGTAATATCTTGGCGCAAAACCACCGCATCATGCAAATAAATATGTTTGATAGCTTGCTGTGGAGTATCAGTATTCCATAAAATCAATACCCGGATACACCGCGGCAATGCATCAGGACATTCAATTTCCTGGGTTCCAAACAGCGGCACTTGTGTCCAGCCAAGTTTTCTGGCACCTGCAGCCGGAAAAGCCGCGTTCAAATCAGGAGTTGAGCTGAATATCACGGCGCCAATGTCTTCGGTATTTATTGCATTTTCCCGTACAATTGTCGCTAGAAGTTCAGCCACGCGCTCATAGATTTCTTCATCATGGTTTGCGGTAACAGTTGTTGCGCCTCGAACGCCACGCAGCATAATAACCACTCCTAGAAAAAAATTTGCAGGCCTAGTTTACAATATACGCGAGAATAATTCAATTTCCTGCCACTATTTACATTACATAAAAAACAGTGCAAATATATTATCGCTTTTTACCCGCGTTTTCGGGTTTATTACAACGGCAGGAGTTACAAACATGGCAGCGCCACCAGCCGCATTCGGGACATACCACATTAGCCTGATTTAATTCAACATATTCTCCTCGTTCATACTCGTTCCAACAAAAACTAGAACCCGCGATTTTCTTTAGCATGACAGACCGGGTATCTACCCATAATTCCTGAGACGACACTCTAATCAGTAACTCATGCGAACCTGTTTCGGGGTTATACCGATAACCTTCAGCATGAAATAGTTCAGGCACTCCTTTTAGGTTTAAAACAACATAAAGGACATTGTACTTCACTGTCCCACCCCCGCATACTCTGATCAGCCACTGGCTCTAAGTTTCCCCTCCTTAAGCAAGCATGAGCCAATGGGAGTCTTCATTTATAATACTTATGTATGCGACAGGTTGTTTATACCCCACGAACCTAAAACATTCAGTATTTGGCTTACCGTTTGTTCAACCCTGGATTGCACGATATCGCTTAATTCTAAACCAATATCAATAACCGCCGGCTGAACCCCTAATACAACCACGTCTTTCACTGGCTGTTCTAACAGTTCCAGCGCTGCTAGCACATCTTGAATCCCTAGTTCATGCATAGATACTTTATGCTTAAAATAAGTTTTTACTTCCTCATTAGCAAATCGGTAAAAAGTCCCTGGCGTCTCTCCTCCATTAACGGCATCTATAATAAGCAATCGCTCAGCACCTTTGATAAAGCCAAGCAGTTCCATACCAAGCGTACCACCATCAAGAACCTGAACAGAATCCGGAAAAGTATAACGCCGGGTAAGTTCTTCAACTACCCGAACACCAAACCCTTCATCTTGCATTAAAATATTGCCGATACCCAATACTACAATTTTTTCCATAGTGAAAACTCCTATCCTATCTAAATGCACAAAAGATTGATTGCCACGCTACATTTGACTATAAAAACGCGTGGCAATCTCTAGTTCTCATGATTTTGTCTTAGTTTTTGGGGCATGTGGCATAATATCACCTAAATCATCAGGCTCTTCTTCCATATATTTGACACCAGAAAACATGGCCGATATCTCGCCACCCTTTTCGATAAAGTCAGCCCGGATTGCCATATATACGTGTACAATGACAAACAAAATGATACACCAGGCGACATAATGGTGTATGATATGGACAGTGTATTCGTTAATTAGCCAGTTATTAAACGGCCCAAATACTTTTGCGAGGAACCTATTAGGCTCAATCATATAATACATTGCCAGACCAGTTACGGCTTCAATCAGAAACATAAAATATACAGCTAAATAACCAGACCTGGCCAGTGAATTGCGCAGATAGGGGCGATGCTTGCCACGCATGAACATATAGTGCATCTGCGTATCCATGATTCCAGTCCAGTATAGCTTAGT